>CANHXF010000014.1 GCA_947464515.1 Flavobacteriales bacterium | reverse complement strand
ACCAGAAGTTATGGTAAAGAATGGCGTGGCCCATTTGATTCGCAAACGGGAGGAGTTGGCTGATTTGATTCGCAACGAGATAGAAATCGAAGGACTTGGTAGCTAAGGCTTATTCGCAGTTCTGGTTTAGGAAATACTCATACGTGCCATCTACGGTGTCGTTTGAGTTTCTAATTTTGCCCCGAACAATTTGAAATTGCACCGATAAAATCTTTTGATTCGAAGGGTTTACGGAGGCAAAGAACTTATTGGGTATCATGCTCAAAGAAAATTTGCCGCCACCTAGATTTTTCATGGCCAATTTAGGCTCAGTCGCAACCTTAGTGATTGGAACAAACTGAATGAAATCGGTTAACCCTGGGCCAGTCCTAGCTCTTAGATATAAGTAGAAGTCCTCTTTGTTTTTTAGGGTGTCTTTTGTCTCCAAATTGCGATCGTAGAAAATTGTTAAGACATCCGTTGCGCCAATGCTCAACGTGTCTTTTTTCGCCAAACGAGGGAAGGGGGATACCTTCTGAGGTCCTGAAACTGGGGGTGTGAAATCGATTTTTAAATCTTCGGTTTTGTCTTCTCCAGCGGCAGTGCCCGTACCATCTTTCTTCTTTAGCAACAAACTAATATCATTGTTGTAAAGTTCAGCCGCTGTAACCTCGTAGAACGAGGTTGGAACCATACGATAGAAGTATAAATCGTTGCCCGCAGAACGCATTTGCAATGCATCGTTACTTGCTAACCAGGTGCCATTATGTAGAGGGTGACCTTTAGGATGCTCTTTTGGCGACCATGTCCACATGTAAATTGGATCTGTGGTTCCTGTCAGTTGTTGACGATCACACTTTTTTAGATCTACCCAAATTGTGATAGAATCATTGGGGTTAATCGGGTCTGGTGTGGCCCAAGCTTTTTGTGCCTGTAGTTTTGCCAAACCAATAATGAAAACCAAACTGAATAATAGGATTTTTTTCATGGCAAATTATTTTCTGCTAAAGGTTAAGTGATAACTCACGGTGCGTTTGCCGCCGCAAATTTTATTGTATTTTAATACTAAATAATTGTCTTGAGGGCGAACGGGTCGCATCATGCTTAGTGTGTTTGCGCCTGCTGTACCATCGTCAAAAATAATTTTACTTGGATAATCGGCATTGTCGAATTTCCAAGATCCTGCGTTGATCTTAAATAGTTGACTTCCTGAGCCACTTGTGATCGTATATGAACCGTCTTTTGTGAAACCGAATTCCATAGGTGTTCCCTCGATGAAGGTTTCTGTAACATTCAACAAAGTATCACTTTCCACAAAAGCCAACTGAACATTCACATCGATTTGATCCACGCGTGATAGAATCCAACCGGTATTAGAAATACCTTCAGTTTGACTTGGTTTTGGGCCTAAAGTCTTTTTCTCTGGCCTGCAGCCTATCATTGCTCCGCAAAGTAGGATAGATAGTGCGGCGATTTGAATTGTCTTTTTCATTAGTTACAACCTCCTGTTGGGTTAATTTCAAATATGCTAGTCTTTTCTGTGATTGGGAATTGCAAAACAAATCCTTCGCAATCCCATCTGTGACCGCGAACGTAAATGTTCTGACTTTCTATGGCTCCCAATCGTTTGATTTCATTTGTACGGTCACCTTGGAATAGCAATTCAATTCTTCTTTGGCTACGTGTAGCATCAATGATTTGAAGTGCCGTAGAACCGGAAGCAACCAATTTGCTGTTGTCTGTGTAAGCGCGTGCGATAATTGCGTTAATGTCACTGGTTGCGATGGCTAAGTCACCACCGGATTTTGCCAAAGCCTCAGCTCGTATCAGATGCATTTGAGTTAAATGCAAAACAGGAACGTTAAAATAGGGGGCATTGAACATTTCGCTTTTGATGAATTCATTTTGTGCACCCGCGTTAACAACAGTCAACAATTTCAAACGTTTATCAATAGCCAAATCTACCTTGAAAGATTCCCATAGCTGCTTTGATAATTGACACGTTGGATTTCCTGGGGAGTAAATGTCTGAGTATCCACCGCTTCGTTTGTCGTTTACACCTGTGCTTACAATCTTGAAAATATATTCGCCGCTCGCGGCTGGCGTAAATAAGTTTACCGTATCGCTTAGGCTATATTTCTTTGAATCGATGACTGTTGATGCGTACGTTGCGGCATCAGTGTATTTACCCATTTGGAAGTAGACGTGCGCCAACAATGCAGTTGCACTCATCTTATCGGCATAATTGCCATTTTCCGCGGGTAACAGACCTTCCGCATCTTTCAAGTCGGACAAAATCGCATCGTAAGCATCACGAACCGATAAACGAGGGTTTGGCTTTGTTGAAGATTTAGTAACAATGGCAATCCCAGGGTGCTCATTTTTTGCACTAAAGCCATAGGGTTGGGCAAACATTCTCACTGCAGTGAAATGACAAAGTCCGCGAATGAACTTGATTTCGCCCAGTAGTCTATTCCTGTCGGCAATAGACAAGTCAGCCACCTTGTCCATATTGTCTTGTACGAAGTTGGCACGGAAAATCGCTCTATAGAGAATTGAGTAAAAACTACCACTGGTTGTATTGAAAAACAATACGTTATGACTGTATAATTCCCTTAAGTCATTGTTGTTTGGCATACTCAAGTTGTCCGATTGCATTTCGCTCATCATCGATGCAAATCCTCCGAAGGTATTGGCGACCTCATTGTAGCTCGCATTGAGCAAACGCTGCAAATCGTCCGTGGTTTTAATTGCATCATCCACCAATAATTCGTTGGGTGGGGGAGTTTCGATGCTTTGACAACCAGTAAATGTGCTAGCCGCGGCAAATAATGCTACGACGATGGCTATGGATTGTGTTAATGTCTTTTTCATGATTAGAAGCTGAAGTTAAAGGCCAGACTGACGCTCTTTTCTTGAGGCGTTGTTAAGTAAGTAATACTGCCACTCATGTTTCTATCTGTGGCGTTTTCAAAGTCGCGGGCAATTTCTGGGTCGATACCAGTATAGCGGGTCCAAGTTAGTAAGTTGGTCCCCACGATCATTACCTTGGCGGCATCGAACTTAGATTTTGCTAACCATTTTTTAGGTAACCTGTAACCGATGTTTACACTTCTCAATCTTACATAGCTGCCATCTTGCAACCAAAGATCAGTATTGATCCATGGGGTAGTGGCGCCATGATTGAATGTGTTCAATGTCATTTTAGGATACAAAGCATCGTCGCCAGGATTCTGCCAACGGTCCATAACACGCGTGTCCATGTTCCAATCGGTCATTAAGCTCAGCTGACGTTTTACAGAGCTTTCGAAAATGCTTCCACCATAGTTGAAGTAAATATTGGCATTCAATTCCCAACTTTTGTAGGTGATTGTGTTGGCCAAGTTTCCGAAGGCTTTAGGCAATACATTTCCAACCGCCACGCGATTTGCAGGGTCCCATTTGGAAGTTTCTTTGCCGTTGATGTCTAAATACACTGGTGCGCCTGTGGCTTTGTCGATATGGGAGAATCTTACCAAGAAGTTAGTACCAACAGGTTGGTTTAGTACAACACGGGTATCATTTGTTCCACCACCAATTGCGTCGGGTGAGTAAACGCCAATACTAGTGATCTTATTTACGTTTTTAGCTACGCTGAAATTCGTAGTCCAATTGAAATTCTTCTGACGGATGTTTACTGTCTTCAAAGAAAATTCTAATCCTTTGTTTGTGATACCACCTACGTTGTCGTAAAAGCTACCAAACCCTGTAGATACTGGAATTGAAACATTCATTATTACATCGCTAGTCACTTTGCTATAATAAGTAATCTCAGTGCTGATTCTGCCTTTCATGAAGGCCATTTCAACGCCTGCATCAAAGTTCACAGTGCTTTCCCAACGCAAATTGGGGTTTTCCAAACGGGCAGGTGCCAATTGAGGCTGGCCGTTATAATTTGGTAAATTTCCAGATGGTGTAATTGTTCCCCAACGCGCATAGTTGTCGAAGTTCGCATTTCCGCTCTTGCCCATTCCGGCACGGAGTTTCATGAAGTTGATCCATTTGTATTGTTTCATGAATTTCTCTTCTGAGAGGATGTATCCAACAGCAGCAGCTGGAAAAAATCCGTATCTGTTGTTTCTGCCAAAGCGAGAACTCCCATCCCAACGACTGGTAAGCTGGAAATTAAGTTTGTTTTTGAAGCTATAGTTGAATCGACCAAAATAACTAATGAAAGCCCATTCGTAAGGAGTTTTGCTGTTGGAGATTTTAGCGGTATCAGGAATGGCAACTTGATCGATAGGGCCCGTTGCGTCAAAATTTTCTACATATTTACTATGTGTGATACTATGCTGCGACTCGGTTCCGCCCATGAAGCTGATGTTGTGGTTGCGACTCAATTGCTTTTCATACTGAGCGGTGAAGAATTGGTTTCTATTCATCGTCCAGCTAGGGAACCACTTCGCATCGCCATTCTGTTTGTAATTGCTGTTGTATAATTTAATTAACGAGGCAGGCTCATAAAGATGTTCGTTGTAATCCATGTAGTCTAAACTTGTGCTGTAGTTTAAGTGGATATTCTTGTTGACTTCATAGCTTACGCTTACGTTATTGATAGATCGTAATTCAACAGTTCTCCAATTTTTTAAGTTACGAATGGTTTGGAGTCCTACGGGTGTGATATAGGATTTACTCGCACTATCATAGAGTTGTTCCAAGGGGTAGATGGGAAGCATTGTGCTCATCGCGCTACCCAATCCGCCAGCCCAAGAGGCATCCACACGTGTATTTGTGCCTCTGCTCAATGACTGAGAAACCTGAATATTCAAGCCTTTCATCGGCCTAAAATCCATATTTACCCTTTCAGATACCCTGTTGTATTTGTTACCAATGATGAAACTACCATTGTCGTCCATGGATAGAATCCCTTTTAAAGCGAAATTCTTACCCATGTAATTCGCCGATAAGTTATAATTCTGCTTGAAACCGTTGCCAATTACTTGGTCGATCCAATTCGTATGATTTTTTGGGTCGTTTGCTTGCGCCCACGACATTCGGATTCCGCTCGCACTCAAATCAGGCGTGCCCGTTTTGCCATCGTTTTGCCAAGCTTCTTGATACAATTGTAACCATTGGTCTGCATTGACAAAATCAGGCTTTTTGGTAGGGCTAGAACTGCTCCATCGCGCGCTGACATCAAATTTTAGTCCTTTTTTCTTGGCGCGTTTGGTGGTGATTAAGATTACCCCATTGGCACCGCGTGAGCCGTAAATACTAGTTGCGGCAGCATCTTTTAAGATTTCGATATTCTCGATATCGTCTGGATTTATGCTTGCTAGCGGGTTGTTGTTGAACCCAGCGCCATAGTTTGAACCATTAGCGCGGTTCATGAAATAATCTTGCGAAATCGGGATCCCATCAACTACGTATAATGGGTCGCCCGCCGCAGAAATTGAAGAAGCGCCACGAATACGAATCAACGATGCTGATCCAGCCATACCACTACCTACAATAACCTGGACACCAGCTGCCTTGCCTTGCAATGCTGCTTCAAAGGACGGCGCAGGCATGTCGGTTATGTCCTTTCCACTAACGGTGGAGATTGAACCTACCAAATTTCTACGACTTTGTCTTCCGTAACCAACAATTACCACGTCTCCAACGCTAGAAATACTAGTGTCTTCCGCAGTGACTTTGGGTGTAGAACCTGTTTGGGCAAAAGCCGATATTGAAGCCCAGAAGGCAATCAATATAAGGGCTGGCTTTTTTTGTTTTTGTATAATTGAATACATAGGCTAATAATAATAGGTCGGCAATATAATTAAAAATTAAAGAAGTGTCAATTATACAATTACGAAAAAGTGTCAAATTGACGATTTGTGAACTATTTTTTGTAAAAACGTATCACCGGGCGAAACCCTACATAATTACTACTGTGGTTGGACTGCATAAATTGCACCGCGGATGGATCCAAATAATGAAACTCTTGTGCCCACGATCCACCTTTGATTGCGAAGTGGGATTGTAACGCGGTTTCATCAACCAAATAACCTCTTAAGTCGAATACGTTTGGCTGCTGATAAGGGTTTGGAATGAGTTGGCCATTCGTATTTAGAATGGTTGTGTTGCTATTATAAAGGTGTCCATAAGCCGACGTAGATGTCCATTCAGAAACGTTCCCTAACAAATGCGAAATTTGCTCGGTTGCATTTGCGGGTGTCGCATTTACGGGCATGGGACGACTCAAACTGGCATTTTGGATTTCCGATATTTGGTAACCGCGATTGGTGAATAATCCTTGATATACAACGGGTTGGGTACCGTGGGGTTTGTTAAGGACAAAATCCAGCAATGCGTTTCCGATATTGGGCTTTGAAAAAAGGATGCCCGAGAGTCGCTGCGTGGCTTCCGCATTCTTCTTTTTGACTTTTCCGCTATTTCGGGATTGAAAACTCCGAGCTTCAAATGGAAATTCGATGGCTTGTTTGTATAAATACATCCATTCTGCTGTTGTTGGCAAATCAATTTCAAAGGTTATTCCTTCCTTGTCGAGGGCTGATAACCACTGCTGATAGGGCTTACTCGGATTCTGTTCGATTTTAGTTTTGATCCATGCGCAATAGGCTTTGGCTTGCAATTGGCTAATTCCAACCACCGGATAATTATGGAAATTGGTGGACTGGAAATAATAATTACGGAAGGGGTTTTTTACACTGCTGCGTTCGGCGGTGGCTGGAATGTCTTTCCAAACTAGGGTGTCCGGATACAGCTGGCCGATGTTATAACCGTTTGATTTCATCCATTCGGAATCCATCAAAAATTCTTTGTATTCGGCGTTTGTTATTTCGGTTTTGGCCGACATAAATGGGCCACAAGCGAGTCGTTCTTCGATAGGCAAAATTGTGTCGAATCCCAGTTGAGGCGTGGATCGATACTCCAAATAGGGCAGCGCGTTTTCTTTGCCATTGATTTCGAATTTTGGACTTGGGAAGCATCGGAAACTGAAAAAGCGCATCGTGGAGTGCTCATTAATAAAAGTACTCGGTGTTACACTTTGCTTAATAGGCTCATTGGCAGTGAAATAATATTTCATCAAAAACTCCGGATGCGCGGTGCGCTGCGCCCAAAGATTGCCGCCAATGAGGAAAATGAAAAAGGATAATAGAATGCGAGTTCGCATTCTTCAAATTTAACTTTAAATCTACAAAGTGGCTAAAACCTCTCTGATTTTATCAAGGTTTGGAATTTCACCTGCGTTATCTAAGATTTCAACGTATTGTAAAACGCCTTTAGGGTCAACAACAAACGCAGATCTTTTCGAAACACCTTTCATTCCAAAAGCAAAGGTTTCATAAATGGTCTCATACGCAATACTCACCGTTTTGTTGAAATCGCTCAACATTTGAAAGTTAAAACCTTGTTGTTGTTTCCAATTTTCCAATGTGAAAACGGAGTCGACAGAAATGGCCAAGATTTCAGCATTTAATGTGCTGTATACATTGAGGTTGTCGCGAATATCGCAAAGTTCAGTTGTGCAAACACCGGTAAATGCTTGGGGGTAGAACAACAATACTACAGATTTGCCTAAGTATTGAGACAACGTAACTTCTTGTTTTTCACTGTTGAATAATGTGAAATCGGGGGCTATTGATCCTATTTGAATGCTCATAATGTGCAAAGTTAACAATCGGAAGTAAAAATAGATTTATTGAAACAATACGGGATTGCTAAATACCTTTTTATTTAACTTCAGATCTTGTAATAATGGGCTCTTGGGCCTCAGCGTAAATAGCCACATTTTGGCATATCCGCTCGGAATCCACTTAAATTCCAATTGCCAGCAGTGAAGGTTGCGTACCACTGAAAATTCGCTCCCGGCCATCATATTTCTTTTTAAGTCATAACCGGTGCTGTATGCTATCTTCCATTCCTGGGTGATGCTAATATCGCCGTTGACAGAGATCCTGTGATTCGTTAGCTTGTTATTGGCAATTGCGATTTCGTTATTGTAGCCGACATTGTAAGTGAAATTCATCGACCAGGGAATACTGAAATCGAAATAATTCCAGGGTTGAGATTGTACCATTCTCAATTCGGCTTCATCTGTTTTTAGTGGATTCGTGAGTTTAGACGATACATTTTCTGTCGATTTTTTTCCGCCAAATAATTCCGGTGTGATGCGTGAATTGATGCTTAAATCTACCCCGCGATATCGTAATATTGGACCTCCGTTTGCGGCCGACAATGTGTTGATTTTGCGCCCGTTGACATAAGAGTAGGGGCTAAGGCCAGAGTTGATTCCAATCCTTATCTGTTTTGCGATTACGGTATTGAATCCCAGGTTGATATCACTCCATTGTAAACTGTCCGCCGCTAGATCGTAGTTACCACTAATCATCAGTTGGTCGATTAGATTCGCTTTCTCCAACTTCTCTTTTCCTGTGGTGTCTTTTCCGATGACTTTTTTAGCCTGCAGGTTGTTGCTCAGCGAAAATCCAATCGCGCCACCTTTTCGTTGCACATAGTCAGAACCGCCATATTTTTCGAACAAACTATAGCCGATGTTCTTGCCAAATGTGTCGATGTAAGTCCGATTCCAACCCCTTTCATATCCATCAATTTCCGGACGATAATTGAAGTTTACATTCGGTGTGATTGTGTGTCTGATAGAACGGATTTTGCCCAAATTCAACTTTGTAAATGTGCCGTAAATGTTGGTGCTTATTCCCGTGGAAAAACTATAATTATTTAATCTAAAAAATCCACTAGTATCTTTTGATACTAATTGCTTTGTTAATGGATTAATGGATTTAGTGTTTGCTTTAAATAGCCATTTCTCTTGGTAGTTAGCCGATGGGGTTACGTTGAGTACACCTTTGAACAATTTTATATTTGTGCTCAAAGGTATTGAGTGTTTCACGGCCGATTGTATCGTGGCGAGAACGTCTTTGTATTTGTCGCTAAATATTAATGTATCTTTTGTATTCAATGAATTGGTAAAATTCATATTATACGATAGTCTAAGTTGTTCGAACCATTTTGTATTTGATCCGTTCTTTTTTGCGAAGGGCGTTAAGCTCGATACCCCAACGTTGACATTGGGTAATTCCAATCGGAAATCGTGGGTTTGAACGTTTTGTGTATGTCGGGCGGAGGCGGACAAATTGACCTTGTTTTTTAGGAAACTCTGTCCATAATTTACGCTGGAGACAAATTCGTTTTTCGACAGTGTTTGGATGTCTTTTGAATTTCGTTTGTTGTAATTTCCAGTAACGATGTTGATGTTTCCGTTGAGTGTTACACCGGGAAGCAATTTGCGGTCGAGTCCAAATCGAGAATTGATGGAAAAATCATTCGTTTTGGAGAAAAATGGACTGGCACGATCTGCTCCGTTGCCGAAACGACTCATGTTTATTGCAAGGGCGCCGCTGTATTTATATCGTTTGATAAAATTGGTTGTAACGCCCATACGGAAATCGCCATTGAAATAGAGGTCTGAATTCACCTGCGCATCGGCAAATTTTCCCAAGCCTTGATAGTAACCTAGGTTGGACAGAAAAAAACTATTGTTACTGTTGTTAAAGCCAGGGTTTGGCATAATGAGGCCATTGCGCTGTCCTTTTTTCATCGGAGCAATACCAAAGGGAAGTGCGAGGGGCGTAGGGATATCAGCCAGGACGAGGTTTGCGGCGCCAAAAAGTACTTTATTATTGGGGATGACTTTGATTTTAGATGCGTTCAGGTAAAAATGGGGGTGGGGGTCGGAGCAGGTGCTAATCTTCCCGGAATTGCCCATCAAGCTGCCATCGGGTTGCTTCATCACCTGTTTGAGTTGGACATGGGCCTCGTCTTGGGTCAGCGACAAGCCATACACCATTCCTTTTTTTGATTCGTTGTTGTATCGCAAGCTATCGGAAGTATAAGCATCGTTCCCATCTTTAAAGATCGGTTGATTGATGTACTTGCCAGTTGAGTCGATGTTCCCTTTTGCGAAAAGGGTTTTGTTGGCAAAGGCTACCTCTATATAGTTCGCGTTTAGTTCGGTTTCATCCATATCAACCTTTGCTTTATTATATAGCAAGGCTTTTCCATTCTCCATTCTTAGTATGATGGAATCTGAGGCTTCGTAGTGGATGGGGTTGTTAATGGCTTTTTTGGCGGGAGACGGATTGCTTACGCTGTCTTTTTTTGTGGACGCTGTCGTGATTCCTTGCGCTGACAAAGGATTGAGGTTGCTCAAGCAAAGCGCGAATACAACTGTTAACAATTGTTGTAGGCATCTATGGTGATATGAATGTTCGCGGTTTGACAAATTTCAGCGAATTTCGGCAAAAAGTTTGCCATGATTGCGTTATGCAACAGGAAAGAATGAAACAAATGTTAAAATTCATACGGCGAGGCCTTCAACAAACGATGCATTTTTGTTTGTCGTTGGGACTTTTGATATGTTTACCCGCAGCCAAAAAGGTGAGGGTAAGCAATTCTGTGAATACATTGGTGATTGATGCGGGTCATGGTGGATTGGATCCGGGTTGCAATGGCAACAACGAGATTTTCGAGAAAGATGTCACCCTGGGCGTGGCTTTGAAATTGGGAAAACTCTTGAAAGATAGTCTACCATCGTTAAAGGTCTTGTATACTAGAACTACTGATAAATCGTTGAAACTCTGGGAAAGGCCCAATTTGGCGAATAACAGACAGGCGGATTTGTTTATTTCAATTCACTGCAACGCCAATCCCAACAAAGCGGCTGCAGGAAGTGAAACCTATTTTATGGGTTTGCATAAATCTGAAGGGAACTTGGAAGTGGCCAAGCGTGAAAATGCCGTAATCACCTATGAGTCTGATTACAAGGAAAATACCAGGTATGGCGGGTTTGATCCAGATTCGCCGGAAGGACATATTATATTTAGTTTAGTACAGAATGCCTTTATGAAACAAAGCTTGAAATTGGCTAGTGGAATTGAAAGTCATACAAGCAAATTAAGTCCTATAAAAACGCGAGGTGTTAAGCAAGCAGGATTTTTGGTTTTGTGGCAAACTTCAATGCCAAGTGTTTTGGTAGAAACGGGTTTTTTAACCAACTCTACGGATCGTGTTAGTTTGAAGTCGAATGATGGTCAGCAAAAGATTGCGTTAGGCATTTTTAGGGCGGTGCGGGACTATAAAAATTCGTTGGAATTGCTAAATTCCGTGAACGGGAAATAAATTTCAAGTTCAAACCTTTCGATTAGCAGTAAAAAAAATCATTTTTTTTGTCAATTTTCTTGCAACCATTTGACTTTTTCGCGTCATTTGTGAAAATATATTTAAACAAAAACTATGAAATCAACAATTACACAACTCAAAAAGCTTGCGTTTTTAGGGGTTCTCGTGGGTGGATTATTCACCTCGAGTTCTTTGAAAGCGCAAACGCCATGCTCGGGAACTTCTTCCTGGGGATGTGGTGGGTGTATTCTTGGTACGGGTAACCCTACCGAATCACCTGGTGACATTTTAGACGTAGCCGTTAAGAACGCTAAAGGAACAACTTTGGCATCTTACACTGGTCTTGGATGTACTTCTTCAGCGACCGCAAGTTCTTACAAGGGTATCTTGAACTCTGGTAAAGGATTTGACGTTACTGCCAGTGAGTCAATCACTGTCACTGTAACTGGTGGAACATGGGCTTCTCAGGGATGGGGATCACGTATCGGTATTTGGATTGATGCAAACCGCGATGGTAGTTTTGCAACATCTGAGTGTTTGGTAGATCCTAGTTCAAGTATCGCCTCTGGTTTAACTACCTTTACTTTGAAAATGCCTTGCTGGACCTCAACAGGTTTGAGCTATATGCGTATTCGTGGTGGTGCTCAAGTTTACACTTTGGCTGCATCGAATGGTTGCGGACAGGCACAGACATACGGAAACGTATTTGATTTGGAATTGAATTTGAAGTTGGGAGCCACTCCTACTGCAAACTTTATCGTTCCAACAGGTACAAATTATGTAAAGACGAATGTGAAATTTAGTGCAGTTAACCCAAGTGGTGGTTATGCATACAAATGGACATTTGACAAAGCGGTTGCGCCACCATACACTGGTTACAGTAACATTACTGATAAAGGAGCTGCCAAATGGGCATCTGCCGGAACATATGATGTTAAATTGCTCGTTAATTATTGTGGACTAGCAGATTCTGCTTCTAAGTCGGTTACGATTGTAGCACCAACTGCTGCCCCAAAGGCGGATTTTGTGGCTTCTACAAACGAATCTGAAATTTATTATGATGTTACCATGTATGACTTGAGTAACAATGGTGCATATAGTTATAGTTGGGAATTGACATCACCTACAGGTGTTGACAATCAGACTTCTACTGCTCAGAATCCAAAATTCACTTTGAGCGAATTGGGATGGTACAAAGTATGTTTGACCTCTGCAAATGACATCGGTCCATCAAGTAAAGTATGTAAAGATCGCTATGTTGAGTGTATTGCTCCGACTGAGTACTACATGGGACCTTCAAAAGAGGCTCAATCTAAGACAGGTCGTTTGTATGACAACGGCGGTCCAACGGCTGCTTACGGTAACGGTCGTAAGACTTCTATTGATTATTTCAAAATCATCCCTTGTGGAGCAACCAAGATCACTTTGTCGTTTGGTGAATTGAAATTGGCTGACAATGGAGATATTCTGCGTATTTATGATGCGAAAGAGGCAACTCCAAGTAAGTTGATTGCAACTATCGATGGTAACAATGTTTCTAAATATGATACTGCAAAAATCGTAACTACGAGTGGTGCGGTATACATCACATTCGAATCTAATGGTTCTGGAACTGCGAATGGTTTTATTATCAACTGGGAGTCTGTATTGGCTCCAGCGGTTAAGCCTGCGGCTAAATGGACAACTGATTACAACCCAGCTGCCAATGGTTTGAATGTGAATTTTGTTAATGCTTCAACCAACGTGAAAGGTCTTCCTACGTATGAGTGGCAGATTGATGGCAATCCTGAGTCTAGTGCTACGGATTACACTCGTGCTTTCTTCACAGATGGTAGCTATCAAGTATGTTTGGTTGCTTTAACATGTACAGGTGTTGATACATTCTGCAAGTCAATCACTATCAATACTCCAACAGCTCCTGGTTATTTGGATTATACTGCAAGCAACGTACGTCCAAACATTGGTGATGTTGTTACAATCACTACTAAGACAGACTATGCAAACACTTTCGAGTGGAGCATTTTCCCAACTTCTTTCACTTTTGAAAACGGTACTACAAAGAATAGCCAAAACCCACAATTGAAATTCCAAAAGGGTGGTGCTTACACTTTCACTTTGAGTGCTTACAACTCAGTAGCTGGAAAAACTGCAACAGAGAAAAAATTGATCAAAAACAAATATGTTGTTTGTTTGGACTATTGCGTTCCTTTGGTTGATTTGATGTCTGCTGACGTTGGAATCAACAATGTAACAGTTAAGTCTGGTAGCACTGAATTGATCAATAATACTTCGACTTCAGGTATTGACTACTATACCAATTTCATTGAAAAAGTAGCTGCTGGAAAGTTGACTTTCGGTGGTACTTATGATTTGTCTATCGGTCGTAACACAATTTCTAACTCTGTAAATTACAAGGCTTGGATTGACTGGAATATCGATGGTGACTTTGCTGATGCTGGTGAAGAAGTGTATAGCAGCGGAACAATCACTGGTGCATCTGCAACTGGTAAGTTCACTGTGCCTGATATCTCTAACTCATTTGAAGGTAACACTCGTATGCGTGTTGGTGTTTCTTACGGTGCATTCTCAAATACATACTGTGGTATTAACACTGTAGGTGAATTTGAAGATTATTTGTTGACATTGGCTAACGATGGTAAACCACCGGTAATCACATTGGTAGGTGGTGATACAGTTCGCGTCGAAAAGACTGCAACTAAGACTGCATGTTATGCTGAAATCGCAGGAACTACTTTCAAGGCGAATGATGCGACTGAAGGTGATATGACTTCTAAGGTAGTTGTTAAGACTGACTTGGATTGTTCAGCTCCTGGTATCTACAGCTTCCAATTTGATTTGCGTGATGCATCTGGAAACAATGCTGTGACTAAATTCCGTACAGTAATTGTTGCTTTGGACAAAACTGCTCCTAAGTTGACATTGAATGGCAAAGACACTATGGTTTTGGAACAGTGTGATACTTACACTGAGCCAGGTGCTGTAGCGATTGATGCAAACGATGGTAACTTGACTTCTGCAATTAAGATTGCCGGTAAAGTAGATGCTGGAACTGTAGGTGTTTACACTTTGGTTTACTCAGTATCTGATGCACAAAAGAATGCTATCTCTATCAAGCGTGTAGTTGTTGTAAAAGACACTAAAGTTCCTAGCATCTTGAAATTGTCAAAAGCTATCGTAGATGGTACAATCATCAATGTACAAATTGGTGGTGTATTCGTTGATGATGTTTACGCAATTGATCCTTGTAATGGTTCGATCTTCGTATCTAAGAATCCTGGTTTCAACGGTCCTGTTAACACTAACATCCGTGCGACTTACCCAGTAACTTACAAAGCGGTGGATCCTTCTGGAAACAAAGCATTGGAAGATGGTTTTGTATTGAACTACCGTGTTGACGATTATATCGCTCCAGAAATCGAATTGAATACTAGTGATACTGTTTTGCATGATGTAAACAACTCTTACTATTCACGTTCAGTAACTGTAACGGATAATTTCTACTCTAAGTCTCAACTTTCAGTTACTAAGACTGGTAAAGTAGATGCTTATACTTTGGGCACTTATGTTGAAACATTCACTGCAACTGACGGTAGCGGAAACGTTACAACTAAGCAGCGTTTCATCAAAGTTGTTGATAGGATTGCTCCTACCATCACTGCACCTGCAATCTCTGTATGTATCGCTACTCCTTTCTGGGCAATGTCTGGTTTGATTGTTCGTGACAACTACTATTCTTCAGGTGATTTGATGCCTTTGGTTAAAGTATTGGGACATAACGTGAACGTAATGGAAGCTGGTGTTTACTATATCAACTATTCTTTGGTTGATCCTAGTGGAAACGAAGCAACTGCGGTTTCTCGTCCAGTATATGTTGCTTACCCACCAAATTGCTTCAACACTTACATGGGAACTGAGAATGTGAAATTGCAAGATGCAGTTTCTGTTCATCCTAACCCAACTACTGGATTGTTGACTGTAGGTTATAACTTGACCAACAACCAACCTTTGAATGTAGTAGTTACGAATGCATTCGGTGCAGTTGTATCTAAGTTGGATAACTTGCAAGGTGGATTTGGTAACACTCAAATCGACTTGAGCAACGTGAGCGAAGGTATCTACTTCGTGAACTTGACCAACAATGGTGAAACTGTTACTAAGCGTGTTGTAGTTAAACACTAAACATTAATATTTCATAGTGAAAGGCCCCGCGAAAGCGGGGCCTTTCTTTTTT
>CANHXF010000013.1 GCA_947464515.1 Flavobacteriales bacterium | reverse complement strand
GGGGTCCATACTTTGACAGCCGGAGCTTATATAAACCGAAACGAATGGACAAATTACAAAGGAGAGTATTTTAATCAGCCTTGGAATATAGTAGGAGATATCGCGGGTTTCAGTAGCCGAGGACCGATGCCAAAAAGCATAACGCATCCCAATGGTAGAATCAAGCCAGATATTATTGCTCCCGGCCAAAGTATAACGTCGGCTTTGCATCGACGACAAGTACCAGGTTGGTTAAACAATGAACTGATGCACAAAACACAGTACAATGGAAATGATGTATACTGGGCGATGTTCTCTGGGACTTCGATGGCTGCGCCTCATACAACTGGGATTGTAGCACTTTATTTACAAGCCAATGAATGGCTTACCCCGTTAGAAATTAGAAGTCTTTGGCGACTTACTGCAAGAAAGGATCAATATACAACCAACGATTCTAATGGGAATAGCGGTTATGGCAAAGTGGATGCATTTGAGACATTGAAAATTATTGATCAGTACGCTAATATCCCAAAACAGCAATTAAATCAAGGCTGGGTTTATTTTGTAAATAGCGATCAACAACTGGTTGTATCAAACATTAAAAAAACAAGTGATTATAAGGTGCTGATCTATAATTGCAGCGGCCAATTGATTAAAAATCGTAGATTGACGATGGAGTTAAACTTATTAGATATTTCCGACCTGTCTTCAGGTGTTTATTTTATGAAAATTGAAGACCTATGGGGCAATAAACAACTCTCAGGAAAGTTTATCAAGTAATTATTTCACTGTCGTTTCAGCGGTTCTTTTCGAGATAAAAGGCGACCACGCATCCTCCATACAACGAATTGGGCAGCAATTATAGAGACTCGAGGTACTCCGTATAAGATCTTACATGCCTGTCTTTCTTCTGGTCATAAATATCACCAATTGATACCATAATTCCAGTTTCTTCAACATCGCCAAAATGGTGATTGATGGCAGTACCGAAAGTTCTCATAGTGGGGCTCAAATTCATGTAGCTATTGAAAAGAGGTGGGATATTCTCACCCAATTCGCGCACTTTTGAATTCAGCAGTTTATGACCTTCTTTGTATTCCAATCCATCTAATTCATGTAAAAATGCGGAACAATCGAACATCCTCTGGATTGGCGATGGAATATTGACCAAATTCTCCTCATCGGGAAAATAATGATCCATAAAACTCAGAATCAAGTCGCGGGCTTCTTTGTTGAAGTCGCTATACATTGTGATTTTCCCGAAGAAATACTTGTATTCCGTATTCATTACAACCAAAGCACCCAAGCCGTCCCATAAATTATCTAAACTAAATAGTCCCTTACGGCTGCTTAAGCTAGGTTGATATTCTGGCTGAACAAAACTTCGACCCAATTCTATGGCATAGGGAAAGTATGTGTCCTTAATTTTCTGAGTGTAATTAAAAATCTCGGTGGTCGACAAATGAAAATGTCCAGCTTCATCTTGCGATTGGGGTACCATCACAAATCGATATCCGCCAACCAATTGATTTTCCAAAGGATCCCACACAATCAATTGACTGTAACTGTAAGGTCCTGAATCATATTCATCAATATCTAAAGACTTCCCAGTTCCACCGCCCGCGGCTCTAAATGTCAATTCTCTCAGCCGTCCAACTTCAGCCATCAAGTTTGGCTTATCATCCCCTTTAAAAATGTATATTTCATTGGATGCGTTATTCGTAGGTCGTATAAAAATATCCCTTGTGAGTTCTTTTAGTAACTTATCTGTAGGTATAGGGTCAATCAAATTTTCTATCATTGTTTATCAACTCAAGCCGTGAAAATAATGAATTTATTGTTATTGTCTCAATCAATTAGAAAAGTTCGCCAATGGGTTCTTTGACAATTCGTAGACGTGTGCTTTGATTTTTTGAGCATCCTCCATGGCGTTTCTCTTGCTGAAAGCGCTGGGCGACAAAGGTTTGCCTATGGTAATTGTAAGTTCCTTGTCCTTTTGCTTAAACAACTCATCGGCCAACGTCATCATTTCCACATTGAATTTTATTCCTAAAAATTTCCTCCAATTTGCGATTCGATAAAAGCGATTTGAATTGGCGCCATTTATATGAACAGGAATAATTTGCAGATCATACTGAATGGCTTTCATCAAAAAACTCTTTTGCCATTCCAAGTCTACAATTTTCCCATCAATTTTTCTTGAACACAAACCTGCCGGAAAAACCATCATCATACCACCCGCCGCATATGCATTATCTATACGAATCATCGATTCTTTGGGTGATTTCCCCAATTTATTCACTGGAATAAAATAATCATTGAAAGGGGGAATGTTTGCTAGTACATCGTTGGCAATTAACATGATATCACTTCTAACTTGACCGATAGAACTGTATAAACAAAGTGAATCCAAGCCGGCCATAGGGTGATTGGCAACCAATACACACTTGCCAGTGGTTGGAACATTTTCAATATTAACAAGGTTAACTTTTGCGCCCAATTCCTTCACTAGGCTCGTTGCGAATTGAATTCCAACCTCATTGTGATGTTTGCGCAAAATTGCATTAACCTCTGTTTGATGAACAAATCGTTCAAACCAATTGATGAAAAAATTGGGAATCCACTTCAGGATCTTCGCATTCTTAGATGCAATGACATCTCTAATATTGACCTGAAGTGGTGCGTTGTTTGTCATAATTTTATAATTACCCCAATATTGAGGCCTTAGTAGCATCGAGAATTGCAAAGGACGAAGCCGAATCCGTAGATTCTGAATACACCCGCAACACTGGCTCAGTGCCACTTGGGCGAATCATAACCCAAGAGCCGTTGTCGAGTCTGAATTTAAATCCATCCACATCCTCAACCTCTACAACCTTATAGGGGCCAAATGAATCATAACTTCTTGATTTACATTTTTCTATAATGCTTTCTTTCAACTCATTGGTTAAGTGCAAATCGTAACGCTCTACAGCAAAAGACCCAACTTTAGCATACATATCCTGAATCAATTCCGATACCGACTTACCAGTTTTTGCCATATACTCCATCAAAACCAAGCCCATCCAAACACCATCGCGCTCAGGGATATGTCCTTTGATTGCAATACCACCGCTTTCTTCAGCACCAATGAGCACATCTTCAGTGACCATGTATTCACAAATGTATTTGAATCCGATTTTTGTCGTAATCGACTCTAATCCTTTAAGATCGCACAATTTTTGAATCTTATCGCTAACAGAAAAACTCTTCACGACCTTACCTGAGTAACCTTTAAAAGTGGTTAGGTATTCAATCAGTAACAATATCAAATGGTGTGAGTCGACAAAGTTTCCGTTTTCATCAAACCAACCAATTCGATCGGCATCACCATCAGTAGCCAATCCACACAAATAGGCCGGGCTAGAATTGATAAGCGGACCAATTTCAGGGAGATTTTTCAAGATTGGCTCTGGCGCACGTCCATCGAACCCAGGATTATAGTTTCCATGCAAAATAGTCGCATCAGGCAACAATCTTTTTACGATTGATAGTCCAGCACCATACATCGCATCGTAAACCAAGCCAGAAGAAATCGAGGAAAGGGCATCCATATCGAAAGAATTCAAACAGTGGTTATAGTACATGGTCTCAAAATCACCATATTCAATCATTCCATTGTTAAAATACGATTCGAAACTATCACCAGCATCGACAAGGGTAGGAGAAATCAAGTTTTCAACTTTGCTAACCTCTGAAGGAACTGCAGGACCGCCATAATTTGCTTTGATCTTATACCCGTTATAGGTTGGGGGATTATGACTCGCGGTTAGAATAATTCCAGCACCAGTATTCAGTTGGTTTGCGGCCAAAGAGATCATTGGTGTTGACACAAAGCCTTTTGAAACGACAACTTTTATACCTTGAGCGGCAAGCTGACGGGCTGTTTCTTTTGCGAACATTTCGCCTCCGAAACGACAATCATATCCAACAACGCAACTTTTTGGCAATTCGCTTTGATTTAACCATAGCGCGGTGGCATTGGCTACACGTCGTACATTCGCCACAGTAAATTCATCGGCGATTATTTCGCGCCATCCATCGGTTCCAAACTTAATTTGATACATCTTATTTCTATTTCAATTTATAAAAAGGCATTCTCGCCTGTAATTTCCATTCCCAATATTAATAGGTGGATATCATGTGTTCCTTCATAGGTCACTACAGATTCCAAATTCATCATATGTCGCATAACTGGATATTCTCCAGTAATTCCCATTCCGCCAAGCATCTGACGGGCTTCTTTGGCTACATTCATTGCAATTTCTACGTTGTTTCTTTTCGCCATCGATATTTGAGCGGGTGTCGCCAAACCTTTGTCCATTAATTGACCCAATCTCCAAACCAAAAGCTGCGCCTTTGTGATTTCGGTTAACATTTCAGCCAATTTCTTTTGCTGCAACTGAAAACCTCCGATTGGCTTACCGAATTGAATGCGCTGCTTAGAATATCGAACTGCAGTATCGTAACAATCCATTGCGGCACCCAAAGCACCCCAACTGATTCCATATCTAGCTGAGTTAAGGCAAGTCAATGGGCCCTTCAACCCTGTAACACCGGGTAGAATATTCTCTTTTGGAACTTTTACGTTATCAAATACTAACTCTCCGGTACAACTTGCTCTAAGACTCCATTTGTTGTGTGTAGTAGGAGTGGTAAAGCCTTCCATGCCACGTTCAACGATTATTCCATGAATAATACCCGCCTCGTTTTTTGCCCATACTACGGCAACATCAGCGAAAGGCGCATTGCTGATCCACATTTTCGCGCCATTCAAAACTACATGATCTCCTTTATCGACAAAGTTCGTTGTCATTCCGCCTGGATTTGAACCATGATCAGGCTCAGTCAATCCAAAACAACCCAACCAATCTCCTGAAGCAAGCTTGGGTAAGTATTTATGTTTTTGTGCTTCGCTTCCAAATTTGAAAATTGGATACATCACCAACGAACCTTGCACAGAAGCGGTTGAACGAACTCCGCTATCGCAGCGTTCCAGTTCTTGCATAATGATTCCGTAGGTGGTATAGTCCATTCCGCCACAACCATATTCGATAGGCAATTGGGGACCAAAGGCTCCAATATCACCCAGCTGTTTTACGATATGTCTTGGGAATTCGGCGATTTGCGCATAATGTTCAATGATTGGACTCAGTTCTCGCTTTACATATTCTCTTACCGACGCACGAATCAACTTCTGCTCATCGGTTAGTAAATCGTCCACACCATAAAAATCGGGGGCTACATAACGGTCTTTTCCTTGATTGGCCGCTAGTAAATCTGAAATATCGTGTTCACTCATAATGTTATGTCCACAAATGTAATATACTTACTTTCTTTGCATCTGATTTTTACGACAAGAATATGTTAACAACCATTTTTATTGACCAACAACTTGTGCATTCTAACATTGGATATTTCGAGATTGAAAGAATCGTAGGTGTTGAATTACTCATCAGCGTTAGAGTCATGTTTAAATCATCGTCAATATCAGATGATCTAAATAATTCATTAGATTATTCAACGCTATGTCAAATCATAGCAACAGAATCCAAGAACTCGATGGAATTATTGGAGACATTGGGCGAAAACATCCTTATTCGTATTGAACAAGTGGGGGTGGTTGGACATCAATCGACATGGCTAAAAATCGAAAAGAAGCAAATGCTACAAAAAGGATTTTATGCCAACGGTTTTGGAATAGAACTATCCAAAGACTATGGTCAATAACCCGCGAAAGGCTTATCTTTGTAAAGATGAGAATTGCAAAATTATTTTCGTTGTTATTGAGTTTGAACACTGTCGGGCTTTTGGCGCAAATTCCCGCCATTACAGGTTGGATCTACAATAAAAAAACGCTAGAAACTATTCCCGGTGCAATCCTAATAGATTCCACCACAAATGCATCCGTTGAGTCGAATGATCATGGATATTATCAATTTGGAACATCTCGAGGAAATAAAATCATCATTGTTGCGGCCGCAGGTTTTAAGACCCAAAAAATTGAAATTGATGTAGAAGCCTCGGTAAATAAGAACTTTTTTCTAAAACCCATAGGTTACAACGAATTAGATTCAGCCGAGCAATACCTGTCGTTGTTCAACATGAAACCTTCGTTTTATTCACCCACGCAGAAACAAATCATCGAATCACCAAGTATCGGCAGCGTGGCGGACCCGGTAAAATATCTTCAGTTCCTACCTGGAGTTTCTGGTGGTGTTGAGGGTTTGTCGGGACTGGTTGTTCGCGGCTCAAACCCTGATCAAAATTTACAATTAATGAACGGTTTGCCCTTGTACGGCAATGGACATTTGTTTGGCTTTGTTTCTAATTATAATCCTCACATTCTGAAATCTGTACATTTTTATCGTGGAGTGGCACCTGCCAGATACGGCGGAAGAGCGGGAGGGGGAGTTTTGGATATTCAAACTTCCGGGGGAGCCGCAAAGGATTGGACCGGTAAAATTCATACCGACCCTGCTACATTTACAATGGCGATGGATGGCCCACTAGATCACAGAGGAAAGGTGACAGGTTCATTTTCAGTTCGAAGGAGCTATTTGGATTGGTTAATTGGAGCGGGCAGCAAAAGTAATAGTGGTTTGATTGGCAACATTCACGACATTAATGCCAGGGTTGACTATAAGAAAAATCAATATACACAGTGGAATTTCTGGGCCTATAATGGAAGAGACAAATATGGCCTCACATTCTCAGTTGACGAAACGGATAGCTTGGGGCGTCGGTTAGTTTACACCCTAAAAAATCTAACATCTTGGCAAAATACACAAATTGGGGCACGCTGGTCGCATGAATTTTACTCCAATCATTTCGGCTCCGTTACAATGGGTCTATCACGCTATAAATACTACACCCACTTTGATTTAGACGGTAGTATTACTCAAGGGGGAAATACAAAAACGGCAAAATTGAGCGAGAAATCGAGTAATTCAATTGCGGACTATACGATAAATGGCGATTTTACTTATGTCAGAAATCCACGTCAGACCATAAACTACGGTAGCCAGATTACATTGCATCATTTAGAACCTGGCCAACTTCGACTCGTGGACCAGACGAATACGGGGAATATAGATACCGCCTATGGAATGGCCAATGTGCAAACGAATTTGGAATGGGCTAACTACGGAGAATTAGAAGTACATCCAAATATTGGATTAAGTATGAACCTAGGTGTTCGATTATGGACATTTATTACACCAACAAAGATTTACTGTCGACCAGAGCCTAGAATCATCATCAGCCAGCTACTTGAAGGCAAGAAAAGATTACAATTGGGATATTCAGTTTCTAACCAAGGCCTGCACCAATTATCTAGTGTAAATGGGGTATTACCTAGCGATGTTTGGTTCCCCAGCAGCGCAACCTTTAAGCCTCAGAGAACATCACAATTCACAGCTGCCTATATTATGCCGGTGAGTGCTGGGCTTGAATTTTCGACAGAATTTTATTACAAAAAATACAACGGAATAACTGATTTAACTGGGATCGAT
Source organism: Flavobacteriales bacterium (assembly GCA_947464515.1). Taxonomy (GTDB): domain Bacteria; phylum Bacteroidota; class Bacteroidia; order NS11-12g; family UBA955; genus UBA955. The sequence continues at coordinate 9,079 of CANHXF010000013.1, read as the reverse complement.
GAAGACCCATTGGTAAAGAATTTCTGGGAGCGCAGTGTTGTTCAAGGCGAAGGAAATAGTAGAGGTATCGAGTTTTTACTTTCTAAAAAATCAGGAAAAATCACAGGACTAACGAGCTATACTTACTCACAATCCAATCGAACCTTTGAATTCATAAACAATGGGGAAGAATTTAGGTACCGTTGGGATAGGCCGCATCAATTCAAAACCCAGTTGACGTTTCAAATTGAGACTTGGTTCAAAATTAATTTTGCAGCAATGTATATGAGTGGCAATGTTTATAGCGTGCCCACCGGTCAGTATATTACCACAGATAATAAGTTGGTTTACGATTACAGCGAGAAAAACAACTACCGTATGCCAGCATATCGACGTATAGACCTAGGTTTCACGAAACAAATTAAGCCTTTTTATAATAGAGGATACAAAGAATTTTGGGGGATTCAGGTTTACAATATTTTGGGCGTAAAAAACCCAATGAATGCAAGATTAAGTATCGACCCCAATACCAACAATGTTGTCCTTAAAGGTACTTCCGCCTTTGTTTTTGTTCCATCTGGCTTTTATAGAATAGAATTTTAACCATGAAACGATTTAAATCAATTAGTATAACCGCCGTTATAGCTTCGACACTATTTTTAAGTTGCGATACCAACTTGGACATGTCGAGCATTCAACACAACCCCAAGCTAGTAGTCAATTCATTTGTAAATAGCGATGAATTGTTTTCGGTGCAAGTGTCTTCAACGATTCCAATCAACGACACCAATCCGCCAAAGATGATTGAAAACGCAATTGTTACGGTTAACGATGGTTCAACTACATCCACATTAGTTTACGATCTTTCAGTTCAAAAATACTTGGCCACCTTTAAACCCAGCCCAGGAAGAGTCTATACTGTAAAAGTTGAAAAAGGCAATTTCAACACAGCCTCAGGTACATTAACGATTCCCAATAGAGTGGTAAGCGCGAAATCCATTTGGAAAGACCGAACCGGTTTTGATTCAATGGGTTTTGAAACGGGGACTTTAACCTGCTTTATTTCCGACCCAGGCTCTGAGCGCAACTACTACGAAATTAACTTGTATCGATTTGATGACTTTACCCAAGAGTGGTTAATTATGCCGCCCACAACAATAGATCCATTTTTAAACGAAAATGGAATCAAAACAGACATAGGAGGCCTTTTAATTGACGACAGAAGTTTCAACGGTTCCGCCAAACAATTTGATTTCATCACCAGTTACGGAAACGCCGGAATCCAATATAAATTCTTGGTTGAAGTGCGATCTCTGAGCGATGATTATTATCGTTATTTGCAATCATTGGCAAGCTATAAAGCCCAAGGGGGGATTTTCTCAGACCCATCTCCAGTTTATAGCAATATTACCAACGGAAGGGGCATTTGTGCCGGCGCTGCAATACAAAAAGACACCATTCAATAACAATTAAAGAATTACCCTACACGTGTCTTCAATAGAAAAGAAAATTAAAATTATCAATGCCCAACAGCATAATCTACAACACGTTAGCGTAGATATTGATCATGGTTCCTTTACCGTGGTCACTGGCGTTTCAGGAAGTGGGAAGTCGAGTCTGGTTTTTGAAACCTTATTCGCCGAAGGTCAACGTCGTTACGTAGAAAGCCTCAGCAGTTACGCACGACAGTTCCTTGGTAGAATGAAGAAGCCCTTGGTAGATGACATTCAAGGCCTTTGCCCAGCAGTAGCCATCGAACAAAAAGTCAATACTAGAAATCCTAGAAGTACTGTCGCGACTTCAACGGAAATTTACGATTATATCAAATTGCTATTTAGTCGTGCCGGACATACAATTTCACCCGTTTCCGGTAGGGAAGTAAAACGCGAATCCTCAGAGGACGTTTATCATTTTTGCCTCGGCCGAAAAGACGGGGAACGATTACTGATTCTAGCGCCACAGGTGATAAAAACCTACAGCCATGCGGACTGGGATTTGCTCATTCAGAAAGGATACAGTCGTGTTTGGGTAAATAACGAAACGGTTTCTGTTCAGACATTAATCGACGATGCCATTTCGATAGCAACAGAGTTGTTCATCATCGTTGATCGATTGACGATACAAAAGGACGACGATGAATTTCAATCAAGATTGTTTGATGCTTGCGAAACCGCATTTTGGGAAGGAGAAGGCAATTGCAGCATCTACCTAACGGATACAAAAGAGAAAATCGAATTTAACAATCGTTTTGAAATGGACGGTATGAAATTCGAACTTCCAACGCGCGATTTCCTTAGTTTCAACAATCCACATGGGGCTTGCAGAACTTGCGAAGGGTTTGGATCTGTTTTGGGTTTAGACAACGACCTAATAATTCCGGATACATCGCTGAGTGTCTTTGAAGGTGCAGTAGCCCCTTGGAAAGGCGAAGTGATGGGCGAGTGGCGGAACGATTTTATCCGATTGGCAAATAAAGTCGATTTCCCTATTCATAGAGCAATCAGAGACTTGAACGAGGAACAAATCCAACTCCTTTGGAATGGAAGCAAAGCCTTGCCTGGTATTTACGATTTCTTCAAATACATCGAAGAAAAATCATATAAAATTCAATACCGCGTCCTTGCAGCAAGATATCGTGGCAAAACCACCTGTCCAGATTGTTTGGGAACCCGACTCAGAAAAGAAGCGGCCTACGTAAAAGTCATTTCAGAATTTGTTGACCAAAACCATCCAAAGCACCTTAATATTCAAGAGCTTTTGTTAATGGAGGTCGACAAAGCATTGAATTATTTCAATCATCTACAATTAAACGATACCGACCAATCCATTGCTTATCGAATCATCGAGGAAATACAAAATCGATTACAGTTTCTTAGCGATGTGGGTTTGGGCTATCTGTCGTTGAATCGTTTAAGCAACACCCTCAGCGGTGGAGAAAGTCAGCGAATCAATTTAGCGACGTCTTTGGGTAGCAATTTAACAGGTTCAATGTATATTCTCGATGAACCAAGTATTGGATTACATTCGCGAGATACGGAACGACTCATTACGGTATTGAAAGCGTTGCAAAATGAGGGAAATACCGTGATTGTTGTTGAACACGACGAAGAGATCATGCGCAGTGCTGAAAACCTCATTGATATTGGGCCTTTGGCTGGAACTCATGGGGGAAAATTGCTATATCAAGGAACTTTTGAAGGTTTGAGAGATTGCGAAAGCAGTTTGACATCAAAATACCTTAACAATATCGAAGAGATAGCCGTCCCTACATCGCGCAGAAAAACACCGCATTACATTGAAATTGAGGGCGCTACTGCGAATAACCTTAAGAATGTAACCGCTAAGTTCCCATTGGAGTCCTTAACTGCAGTCACAGGCGTTTCAGGATCAGGAAAAACAACCCTAATCAAACAGGTATTATTCCCTGCATTAAGTCGTGAATTGGGCCAGTTCAGCACGATAAAACCTGGCAAACACAAAAAACTATCTGGGTCGATTTCATTGGTTAAAGCCATCGAAATGGTGGATCAGAACCCCATCGGCAAGAGTAGTCGGAGTAACCCCGTGACATACGTCAAGGCTTTTGATGAAATTCGCGACCTTTTTGCCAATACCCCTACGTCTAAATTCAACGGATTTAAACCTTCTCATTTCTCTTTCAATGTGGATGGCGGTCGATGCGATAATTGTCAGGGTGAAGGAGAAACAGTGATCGAAATGCAATTCATGGCCGACATCAAGTTGGAATGTGAGGCATGTGGCGGACAGCGATACAAAAAAGAGGTCCTTGAGGTTGAATACAATGGCAAGAGCATCTTTGATGTGTTAGAAATGACGGTGGATGAGGCGATGATTTTCTTTGATGACCTAAAAAACATCAGGGATAGGCTAAAGCCATTGCAAGATGTTGGATTGGGCTATGTGAAACTCGGACAAGGTTCAAATACATTGAGTGGAGGAGAAGCACAGCGCGTGAAATTGGCGTTTTTCTTAAGTAAAGCGAGTCCAAATAAAGAGGGTGGGACCTTGTTTATTTTTGATGAACCCACAACAGGTTTACACTTTCACGATATCAAAAAATTGATGGCCTCCTTTCAGGCATTAATTGCTCAAGGCAACACTGTGATTTGCATCGAACACAATATGGATGTTATCAAATGTGCTGACTGGATCATCGATTTGGGCCCGGAAGCGGGAAATGCTGGGGGTAATTTGGTGTTTCAAGGACTGCCGGAAGATATCCATTTGGCGACCGATAGCATCACCGGTCCATATTTGATGGAAAAACTGAAGTGAACTAAACCAAATAATGATGGGTCAACGCATCAATGTGGAGGCGATGCTTAAATATTTATCTAAGAAAAATCCACATTAGCCGAGAACTGTACGGCTCACTTTAATAATTTATTAACTTCGCAGAACTTATGAAAAAATTGTTAGTTCTCTGTTTGTCGATTGGGTCATTTATCTCCCTAACACAAGCACAAGCAACACTTATCGAAAAGGTGGATGCAAAACCTGGTAAATTGATTGTCCCTTACCAGAAATTCCAGTATCCCAATGGCTTAACGCTTATGGTAAGTGAGGATCACAGTGATCCAGTGACTCACCTAAATGTAACTTATCACGTTGGATCTGCGAGAGAAACCCGCGGTAAATCTGGCTTTGCGCACTTCTTTGAGCACATGTTGTTTCAAGGTTCTAAGCACATCGCCGATGAAGAACATTTCAAAATCATTAAGAATTATGGGGGAGATGTCAATGGCAACACCACTAGAGATCGTACCGTGTATATTGAAACTTTCCCTAGCAACTTTACCGAGACAGCCCTTTGGATGGAAGCGGATCGTATGGGATTTTTCCTTGAAGCTTTCACCAATAAGAAATTCGAAATCCAACGTAGTACCGTTAAAAATGAAAAGGCTGAGCGTTATGATGCTCCCTATGGTTTTTTGATGGAGGTAAAAGACCAAGAATTGTATCCAAAAGAGCACCCATACAGCTGGTCAACCATTGGTTTTGTTGATGATTTGGATCGCGCGGATAGCAATGACCTCAAAAACTTCTTTTTGCGTTGGTACTCTCCAAACAATGCGTGTATCATCGTTAGCGGTGACGTTAACACGAGCGAAGTAGTAGCTTGGGTTGATAAATTCTTTGGCGCCATTCAACGCGGCCCGGAAGTGAAAAAGCAGGCGGTTCCAAGAGTTAAACTATTGGAAAATAAAGTAGCGACATATCCTGATGCGAATGCTTATGTACCATTGATTTATTCAACTTTTGTAGGTGTGCCGGTTGGACATGCGGACGAAGCGGCTTTGGACGTGTTGACCTATTTGATGGGTGGAACAAGAAGTTCTACATTATACAAGAAGTTTGTTGATGCAGAATGGGCATTACAAGCCAATGCGAGCAACAATCCATTGAGTTCAATCAACCATGAGTTGGCCGGTGAAATTTCTTTCACTGTCGTTGGTTATCCATACTCAGATGTACCTAGACTTCAAAAAATGATGAAAAGCGCCATCGATTCTTTTGGAATCATTGGTTTCTCTGATGAAGATTTGGATCGTGCAAAAACAAATATCCTAAGTAATTATTCTAGCGGTTTGGAAGATGTTAGTACCAAAGCGAACTACTTGAGTTCATTCTGGTATTTGGATGCAAAGAATGCAGATGGTAGCAGTTATAACTTGGAAGATGATGCAAGTCGTTATAGAAACTTAACCAAGGCCGACATTATGCGTGTTTACAACATGTACTTGAAAAACAAATTCTCTTCTACCGTTATCATCACCCCGAGTCAAGTTGCTGAAGGCGAAGAGAAGCCCAAGTATCAAAGTGTTAACCCAAATGCTGGATTTACAAGTGCCTTGGCTGATGCTGAATACAAAGGTTTATCGCCAAGACCTGTAAAAGACAATTTCGATCGCAGCGTGCGTCCTCAACCCAAAGAAATCACTTCTGCAAAATCACCTAAGGTGGCTAAAAAGGTGTTGGATAATGGCTTAGAGATTTGGTCGACCTACTTCGATGAAACCCCACGTGTAATCGTACAATTGAATATCGAAGGCGGACGTTTATTGGAAGATGGCAAGGTATATCCCGCGGGAACGGCAGAGATGACTGCTTCTGCTATGAATACAGGTACATCGACAAAAACCCCGGAAGACTTAGAAAAAGAATTTGAGAAATTGGGCATCAATATTGGCTTTGGTGGCGGTTCAACAGGAACTAGTATCACTTTGAGCTGTGAAAAAGACAAATTGGATGCTGCCATTGTATTGTTGCAAGAAATGATGTTCAAACCCCGTTGGGATGAATCAGAATTCAAAAAAGCCAAGAAACAGGTTAAAGAAGGCGCGAAGTCTAGTCTAACAAACCGTGGCACCGGAGCAAGCAACGCTTATCGCAGGTTGATGAATGGCGAAAATGCACTGGGAACGGCTTTATTGTCGGACGATTACGACAAAGTGAGCATGGAAAATTGCAAAGCGTATTATGCGGCGAATTATGTACCCAATTTGACAAAAATGGTTGTCGTAGGGCCAGTTTCTGAAGATGAAATCTACACAAAATTTGCCTTCTTGAATAGCTGGCAGAAGAAGTCAGTAACGATCAATACTCCTGTGGCAGCAACGAAAATGGGAACTCCACAAATATTTGGCGTGAAATACAACGATGCTGAGCAGAGCGACATTTACTTGGGCTTTAAGTCACAGCCTTATGATTACGCTGGAAAGTTCTTCCAAAACAACATTATGAACTTTGCTTTGGCTGGTAACTTCAACTCTCGTTTGAATTTGAACATCCGGGAAGACAAAGCATGGACGTATGGTATTCGTGGCGGTTATTCTCCAGCTTACAAAGACATGCCAGGAACTTATACAATCAGTGCAGGAGTCAAAGCAAGGGCCACTGACAGCGCAATTATCGAGATTGTTGATGAATTGGTGAGATATAAAAATGGTGGCATTACAGACGAAGAATTCAATTTCACAAAATCGGCTTTGATCGCTAGTGAATCATTGGAATACGAATCAATTGGACAAAAGGCAGGTTATATCCTTCAGATGGCCAATCGCAACTTGCCAATGGATTATGCTGATCAGCAGTTAAAGGTGCTTCAGTCGATCACCAAAGAGCAAATCAACACTTTGGCGAAAGAGGAAATGAATCTTGAAAACCTAACCGTTGTTGTAGCGGGTGATATCATTGATCTTCAGCCGAAGTTAGACGCTTTGGGCATGGGCAAAATCCAAATGTTGGAGCCTACGGGTGCCGGAAAAATCAAGTATATGAAGCCTGGAACCACATCATTGCCTCGTAAAAAAGTACAATACAATCCACCGGCCGACTTGCGCAAATAAGTCGTTCTGGAATAGCTATAAACAAAAGAGGAAAGGGCAACCTTTCCTCTTTTGTTTTAATAGCCAACAAGCCCCCCAAAATGTATAAAATTTGTGGGCAACATCCCCAATAAATTCAACCAACCAACCCCGATTTCGGCGTTATTTGTATAATCGACTATTTTCATGGATGAACTAAACGAAAACACAGAAAGAATTATCTCAATCAACATTGAGGATGAAATGAAAACAGCCTACATCGACTATTCAATGTCGGTGATTGTTTCCAGGGCATTGCCAGACGTTAGAGATGGTTTAAAACCAGTTCACAGAAGGGTTTTATACGGTATGACAGACTTGGGGCTTGCCTCAAATCGTGCGCACAAGAAATCAGCCCGTATCGTAGGGGAAGTATTGGGAAAGTATCACCCACACGGTGATAGTTCTGTATACGACACGATGGTGCGTATGGCTCAGGATTGGAGTTTGCGTTATCCCTTCGTTGACGGACAGGGTAACTTCGGTTCTATCGACGGAGATCCACCGGCTGCGATGCGTTATACTGAGGCACGTTTAAGGAAGATTGCGGAAGAGATGATGGTTGACATCGACAAGAACACTGTTGATTTCAGACCAAACTTTGACGAAAGCTTGCAGGAGCCTTCAGTAATGCCTGCAAAAATCCCTAACCTATTGGTGAACGGAGCGAGCGGGATTGCTGTGGGTATGGCAACAAATATGGCGCCTCACAACTTAACTGAAGTGTGTGAAGGAATCATTGCCTATATCGACAATAAGGACATCGAGATTAGTGAGTTGATGAATCACGTAAAGGGCCCCGATTTTCCAACTGGGGGTAGTATTTACGGGGTAGAAGGCATTAAAGATGCTTTTGAAACAGGTCGCGGAAGAATTGTAATGCGCGGAAAGGCCGAAATCGAGGTGACATCTACCGGCAAGGAAATGATCATCATTACCGAGGTTCCTTACCAAGTAACACCAACCCAGATTATCCTTAAAGCGGTTGATTTGATCAATGAAAAGTTGATCGATGGTATATCGGCTGTTCGCGATGAAAGCGGACGTCAGGGAATGCGCGTAGTTTTCGAACTAAAAAGAGATGCGGTTCCAAACGTAATCTTGAATCAGCTATACAAGTACACTCCTTTGCAGAGCAGTTTCTCAGTGAATAACATTGCTTTGGTTGCAGGTCGACCAGAAATGTTAAACCTGAAGGATATGATTAGGCATTTTGTGAATCACAGACATGAAATCGTGATGCGCAGAACCAAGTACCTATTGGACGAAGCGAAAAAGCGTATCCATATTTTGGAAGGTTTGATTATCGCATTGGACAACCTTGATGCTGTAATCAAATTGATTCGTGAAAGCCGCACACCAGACGCCGCAAAAGAAGGTTTGATGTCGAATTTTGGTCTTTCTGAAGTTCAGTCGAAAGCCATTTTGGAAATGCGTTTACAGCGTTTGACAGGCCTTGAAATCGACAAGATCCGTGAAGAGTACAATGCGGTATTGAAAGAGATCATGTATTACGAAAGTGTTTTGGCTAGCGAAGATTTGCGTATGGAAATCATCAAAACCGAAATCATCGAAGTAAAAGAAAAATACGGCGATGCTCGTCGTACCAACATCGAATTTAGCGCCGGAGAATTCAATATCGAAGATTTGATTCCAAACGATGAAGTGGTTATTACCATTTCTCACATGGGTTATATCAAACGGACTTTGTT
>CANHXF010000012.1 GCA_947464515.1 Flavobacteriales bacterium | reverse complement strand
TAAATCATGGAGAGCTTTAATTCCAACCTATTCCTCATCCTTTGGGTGATTTGTTTTGTACTTACCCGTGTGGGGCTTTCGAAAATGTTCAAATCGGCCGGTCAAAAGGCGGTGATGGCATGGATTCCGATACTTAGTTGGTGGTATTGGATCAAAATTGTAGGTCGACCAAAGTGGTATATGATTGGCATGGTGATACCTGGCGTCAATATTTTATTCAGCTTTAATATTACGCTCGACATATTGCGCTCCTTCGGTAAGAACGGCTACTGGCAACAATTGATTGGAACAGTATTTAGTTTTATCTATTTCCCGATATTGGCGTTCAAAGACCTTAAATATTATGGCCCTGCAGGAGATCGCGATTGGAAGGAAGCGAACGTACCAAAGCACAACGGATTAAGGGAATGGGGCGATGCGATTTTGTTCGCGGCCTATGTAGCTGGTGGAATGCGTGCCATTTACTTCGATCTTTATCAAATCCCTACCCCGTCTATGGAGTCGAACCTTATGGTGGGTGATTACCTAGTGGTTAGCAGAGCAAAAATTGGCATGCGTATTCCCATGTCGCCGATTTCTGTCCCCGTTTTATCAACCAAACAAATCTTGGGCGTAAAGGCTTATTCCGACTTATTGGAATTGCCATATATGAGGCTGCCGGGTTGGTATACGATTAAAAACAACGATATTATTGTATTCAATTGGCCTGCGGACGACGATGCCAATGCGGATGGCATTTCGGATTACAAACAATCTGAGACGGGAATGGAATTGAATCTTCCCATCGACAAGAAAGACAACTACGTAAAGCGTTGTGTTGGTATCCCTGGTGATCGCGTTTCGATTGTGGGTGGAAACATTTATATCAATGGCAAGCCTTTGCCAAGAGTGGGTAAACAGCAAAAACGATATCTCGCTTTGATGCGTGAGCCGATCACCGAAGACTTTTTAGCCGATAACAATTTGGGCGATTTCAACTTCCCACCCAATGCCGAGCAGATTCAGAAAGCGGCAGAGAAAACTGGCAAATACATTATCCCCTATCATATTTTCACCTGGCCAGAGAATTATGAGCAATTAAAGAACAATCCATCCGTCTTGAGCATTTTCCCTGATACCGTTGATGTTGGATACCAAAGGGTGCTATTCCCTGGGAATGTGAGGGAGAATGGCCAGCTCATCGACAACCATGCAGACACATCGTTGACAGACTTTTTGAAAACCAAATGGAACCTGAATAATTATGGTGAAGTGTATCTTCCAAAGCGTGGGGAAACAATCACTTTAACAACCCAGAATTGGGATTTCTTGAAGTTGGCGATTAATAAATATGAAGGTGCTGGAATTTTTATGCAAAATGGAAAATTCTATACGAATGGTGGCTCGGAAGAAATCAAGAATTACACTTTCAAAATGGGATATTATTGGATGATCGGCGATAACCGATACAACAGTTTGGACTCTAGATATTGGGGCTATGTACCTGAGGACCATATCGTTGGAAAGCCAGTATTCACCTTCTTTAGCATCAAGAAAGTAATGGCGATTGACCCAGAAACGAATCAACCCTTGAGCTATAATGGCAATATGGAATATCGTTCCAAGGGAATTCGTTGGAGTAAGATTTTCAGTTGGATTGAGTAATAATTCAGGAATAGGATTCTAACCCAGTACCAGAAATCAATAAGTAATTTGGGTTGATTTAGAAGAGTTGCGTTTCTTCATACCAATTCCACTTCCATCCCAAGGAAAAGTAATATTCGTGGCTCTTTTGAAAACCGGATTGTCCTCGGTATTGTGCGTTGAGTGTTAGCCACATATTGTGCATCACTTCGTATAAAATTTGGGTTTTGGTATTTATGATTCTTGCAAATTCACCTTGATACATCAGAACATTGTCGTCCTGTACTCGTGATTTGTAACTGCGAAGAATATTCCCTCCATAGTTGTCTCCATTCACATACGGATCAAAGCCTTTCATTGCAATCATTGTGGTATGAATCAGCGTAAAACCCTTAATCAATCTTGGTTTCATTACGGCACGAAATACGCCTTCTCTGAAATTGCTACCCAAAGGATGTGCCAAGGCCTGATTGTAATTGGTATAGCTGGTGTATTGGTCCCAATGAGAATAGGTATAAGGCCTAACCGAATTAAATTCCAATTGTAACAACAAATCACCAAATTGATCTATACGGGGCTGAAAAAATGCACCTAGTTGATATCCTTGTTTATTGGCCCAATTCCCGCCTTTAATCACTTCTTTAAAGTTGAATTCATCCAATAGCAGTTGTCCATAAAACGTAAAGGCTTTGCGCTTATATCGGGCATCAAAGGCAATCAAAGCATTGTCGCCTGAACCCAAGTCTCTTTCCAATGAACGATAAAAAATGATGGGATTCAAGTAATTCATATCAAATCCTCCGTTTGCTCTATGATGAATGATCATCTCATTGAACCCCAACTCAAACCCTGTTTTCCCGAATTCTAAAGCACCACGATGCGATGCCATATATTTCTTTTCGTTGATATTGCTGCCGGCAAAAAAACCATCGCCGGTTGTCAATTCTTTGAACAAATTCTGATACGTGAAAGGACCAATCCTAGAATTCAATCGCATATAAGCAGTGGCCGGTGAAAAATTGCTTAGAATCAAACTTCTATAACCGTATCCCACAAATTGATTGTCGTGCCCAAAGGAAAGTAACACGTGATTTTTATCGCTCGCTGTGTTGACCAAATTGGTGTACACTGAACCCCTGGCCATAAAGTAATCACTATAATTCCAACCATTTTTCATCCAAAACCCTACCCCAGGAATCACGCCTAATGAATCCATGAATTTCTGGGTATATTTCCTAGCAAATGATTGTGCTTCATAAACCTGCGATGTAAACGCCACACGTCCGCCAATTTTCCCCATCACTTCTGCACCGCGACCATTTTGTAGCACTTTTGGACTCGATGGCGGACTCAATTCAACATCAACGATTGGGTTAATTACGATATAATTATTTTGGGGGTCTTTATCGTCTCTATAGGAATAAAACCAAGCGGGTGTTGCCCAAAGCGAATTCCTACCCAATGATTTCACCCACGATTTTGTACCCAACCCAGATCTAACGCAACCATGGTATTCAGGGTGATTATAATAAAAATATTCGCTGGCTTTGTTTACTCTCTGATTTGGCAAATTCAATTTTAGCAGAATTACATCAAGCGTATCTGAATGTTGATTAAAATCTGCTTTAACGACATTTACATTCCGAGATTGAGCTACCAATTCAGGAGTTTGGGGGTAAAATCTAAATCCATTGATTAAGTTTTTGCTGCTCATCAACAAATAGGATTCCTGAATGGATCCGGGTTGATAGGTTTTAAACTGTGCAATCCCATAACTAAAGACAAAAGTTGTGGCTAAAAGCAATAGGGATTTCAAGCTATTTTTCATCATCAATTCAGTGATATCGGCGGAATCATCTGATCTGCGGAGTTGTAAAACATCAAGCCATGAACAGTGGGACTTAACCAATCAATTATGGGCATGTCTTCTAGTATGCGATGAACATCTTCCTCCGAATCTGCTTCGATGCTGCACCACCATTTATCCAAATTTTCCGAAACGGCATACATATGAAATACGCCACGTTGGAACATTTCTTCCACGAAAGCCCTTTGCTTGGGAATCAATCGCGCCATGCGCTCATCCATCCGGGAAATTTCGCTTTCTACGATAAATAAAGCCATTTTATAGGGGTGAATTTAATGGAACGACATCAGAATAGCCAACCCAATTTCCTGCAAAGTTTAAATTTTCGCAATATCCATGCGATTTCAACGCTTCAATTTCATCGGGCAAAAGCAAGCCCAAGGCTGACAATAAGCCGTGAGCCACTTGATATTGAGGTCCCATTTTTCCATCATCAACTTTGATGGCTATACCCCAATTTTTTTCTGGAATCGACAAGCAATAGACACCATCCGCGCCTGTTTTGCCTACAATTCTGCCCTTCGTAACGCGCATCAAATCGGTACAATAACGCTTTGTTCCGCCAATCAATTCGGGATATTGGGTCACCGCATGAACGATGCGTTTGCACACGGAATCCAACGCTTCATCCTTCCAAGGCATCGGAGCGACCAAATTTTTATAGGCCAAGGCTTGATTGTACAAAGGCATGCCAAAAATGGGTGCAGAGCATCCATCTACACCTACACTTAAGTCATCTTCATTCATTTCATAGAATTGGGCCGTGACTGCTTTGATTGATTGATGCAATGGGTGTTGAGGACTTAAATAATCATTGAGTGAGTAGTCTTGTTGAACACAATGCGCCAAAAATCCAGCGTGTTTTCCACTGCAATTATTGTGCATACAAGTTGATTCTAAATCATTCTTAATCAATCGAATATAATCTTTTTTACGCGTGGGCTGTTGGGCACCACATTGCAAAGAATCTTGATTCAATTTCACTTTACCCAACACATCATTCACCACTTCCAAGTGCATTTCTTCTCCGTTGTGCGATGCGCACATGATGGCCAATTCCTTGGGTCCGAAGCCCAAATCGTCAAATCCACCAGAAAGCAAAAAAGGTATGTGCTGAAAATATTTTAGTGCTGAACGAGGAAATGAACGTTGCTGAATATCACCCACACTCCACAAAACCTTCCCTTTTTCATCCACTACGCAAAAGGATCCTCTATGAAAACTCTCTACAATCCCACCCCTGTAGTTTTGAACCAGGATAGGATTTGAGGAATTATTTAACTCTGTCATTTTGTTATAATCTCTGTTGACCCAATAAAAACAATACAGCCATTCTCACCGCTACTCCATTTTCTACCTGCTGAAGGATCATACTGTGTTTGGAATCGGCCACATCGCTACTAATCTCTACCCCTCTATTGATTGGACCTGGGTGCATGATGCAGATTTCTTTATCCAATCGGTTCAATTTGTCTAGTGTTAATCCGTATAAATTTGAATATTCCTTTAAGGAAGGAAAATACCTTTGGTCTTGTCGTTCCAACTGAATGCGCAACATATTTGCGACATCACACCAGTTCAGCGCCTCTTCTAGATTGTGCGATACCTTAACACCTAGGTGCGAAATATGCTTAGGAATTAACGTCGCCGGGCCACAAACCATGACCTCTGCGCCCAACAATAGTAGGCTGTAAATATTACTCAAGGCCACGCGGGAATGCAAAATATCACCTACGATTACCACCTTTTTACCCGCTACATCGCCCAATCTTTCACGGATTGAAAATGCATCTAACAAAGCCTGTGTTGGGTGTTCATGGGTTCCATCGCCCGCATTGATAATTTGCGCATCGATGTGTTTGGATAAAAACAAGCATGCTCCTGGGGCTGGATGACGCATAACGACCATATCCACTTTCATACTGAGGATATTGTTAACCGTATCGATTAAGGTTTCCCCTTTTTTCACGCTCGACGATGAGCTGGAGAAATTAATGGTATCGGCGCCCAATCTCTTCTCTGCTAATTCAAACGATACCCTTGTTCTTGTAGAATTTTCAAAGAACAAATTGGCGATGGTGATATCGCGTAAAGCCGGCGTTTTCTTTACCGGTCCGTTGAGCAACTCTTTAAAATTATCGGCCGTTTCAAAAATCGTTTGGATATGGGATGCGCTTAATCCCTTAATTCCTAGTAGGTGTTTGATGGGTGTGTTCGATGTCATTCCTTACTGCTTAAAAGCCACACTTGAGGATGATCCAACGACCAATCCACTTTTACATGTTCTCCGGTACTTCTAGAATCTACCACTACCCCAGTGTAATTTGGGGAAATTGGCAATTCACGCTGAAAACGTCGATCTACCAAAACCATCAATTCCACTTGCTTGGGCCTGCCAAAACTCATCAATGCATCGATCGATGCGCGAACGCTTCTACCGGTATATAAGACATCATCAACCAAAATGATATTGAGATTTTCTGTTGAGAAATTGATATTCGATTTTTTGGGCATAAAGATTTCTCCCCGCCCGATATCGTCTCTAAAAAAGGTATGGTCGAGTTCGCCATATTTTAAGTTGGTTTCGGGTTGAAGTTCGGTGATTGCTTCAACCAATCGCTTCGACAATTGAATTCCTCTCGGCTGTAAACCGATGATGGCGGTGTTAGAAAAATCACCATGTAATTCTATCAACTGCAACGCAAACCTTTTAATTATGAGGTTTAATTTGTTTTGGCTGATGAGCAATTTAGGCTGACTCATTGGATAACAAAATTACGGTTTCAAACTCTTCTTTGGTGATTGCGATGACAGATAATCTTGGTTGCTTAATTAATCCGATGTTTGAAAGCCTTGGATCTGATTTTAAAACAGACAACGACACAGGATTTTTGAGGGGATGAACGGGTTTGACGTCTACCACAACCCAAGCAGTTTCGGTGGTTGTAGGATCTTGGTAATGGGTTTTAACGACTTCCGCCACCCCTACTACCTCTTTGCCTTCATTGCTATGATAGAACAAACACAAATCACCCAATTCCATGCCTTTAAGATTATTCCTGGCCTGATAATTACGGACACCATCCCAAAACGTATGTCCGTCTTTCATGAACTTGTCCCAACTGTATTTGAAGGGCTCAGATTTGATTAACCAAAAGTTCATACAGGCAAAATAATATCAATTTGTACAAAGTCCAAACAATTCGGACACAGATAGAATCACCAATTTATTGACAATTCTGTTGCTGATGAAAATATTGACAAAAAAAGTTGGATAAACTTGACAATATCAATTTTATGTTGTTCATTTACCAAGCACAAAGTTGTCAATTTTTTTAACAATGTATCTCAAGGAAAACCTCAAATTATTACGCAAACGCCGCAAACGGAGTCAGGAAGATGTCGCCAAGAGCCTATTACTCACGCGTTCTGCATACAATAGCTATGAAAACGGCGTTGCCGAGCCTGGCATTCAAATTTTGATTCGATTGTCGGAGTTTTTTCAAATCAACATCGACAAATTGATACGCATCGATTTAAACTTGGTTGGTGAAATGCAACTTTCACAATTGGAGAAAGGGTTCGACTTAGATTTATCTGGTACACGGTTGCGTGTTTTGGCCACAACGGTTAATTCGGACAACGAAGAAAACATCGAATTGGTTCCGGTGAAAGCCAAGGCGGGTTATGCCACGGGGTATGCCGATCCAGATTACATCAAAACCTTGCCTGCTTTCAATTTGCCATTTTTATCAGCCAACCGCAAATACAGGAGTTTTCCCATTTCCGGAGATAGTATGCCGCCGGTATCCGATGGGGCTTTTGTCACTGGGGAATACGTTCAAGATTGGAATATGGTAAGAAATGGACATCCTTATATTGTTGTTACACAGGACGATGGCATCGTATTCAAGGTGTTATACAATCGCGTAGAAGAGGAAGGTACATTTTTGTTATGCAGTACAAATCCCGGATATGCTCCTTATACAGTTAAAGTGAGTGAAATATTGGAGGTTTGGAAGTTTGTCAACTATATCAATCCAAAATTCGAGGAGCCCAAAGCAACGGAATCAGACGATATTGGCCCTGCAATTCGAATGATTCAGCGAGAAATTGGGTTGATCAAAGACAAGGTAAAGAACATCGAGGAAAAGATATAATCGTTTCTTTCATGAATTTAGGCATCGAGAATGCCTCAGTTTGAATGGATTGTTTTATTTTCGCGAACACTTTATTCAGCGTAAATGAAATTCAGTAAAAAAGTATACCTTGAGTGGTACAGAAGCATCCTATTGCAACGTCGTTTCGAAGAGAAAGCTGCGCAATTGTATGGACAGCAAAAAATCAAAGGTTTTTGTCATTTATATATAGGTCAGGAAGCCATCACGGCGGGTATGATGTCGGCCATCAAAAAAGGCGACAAAGTAATTACTGCCTATCGTGATCACGGTCATGCTTTGGCGATGGGCGTTTCTGCAAATGCGGTAATGGCTGAGTTATTTGGAAAAGAGACAGGCTGTACTGGCGGTAAAGGTGGAAGTATGCATATGTTCTCAAAGGAGCACAATTTTGTAGGCGGACATGGTATTGTTGGGGCGCAAATCCCAATGGGTGCCGGCTTGGCATTTGCTGAACAATATAACAACACGGGGAATGTCAGCTTGACATTCTTTGGTGATGGTGCAGCCCGTCAGGGCGCATTGCATGAAGCATTCAACATGGCAATGTTATGGAAGTTACCAGCAGTATTCATCTGTGAGAACAACCAATATGCGATGGGAACGAGCGTTGAACGGACCACAAACTTGTTGGATATTTATAAAATCGGTTTAGGTTTCGATATGCCAAGTTTCCAGGTAGATGGAATGAAATGTGAAACGGTGCATGAAGCCATTGCGGATGCCTGTGAGCATGCACGTACCGGAAAAGGTCCCGTTTTTCTTGAAATCAAAACGTATCGCTATCGCGGACATAGTATGAGTGACCCTGCTAGTTATCGTACGAAAGAAGAAGTGGCAGATTACAAAACCAAGGATCCATTGGAAACAACCAAAGAGACCATCTTAAAAAAGAAGTTTGCTTCGGAGAAAGAATTAGATGCGTTGGAAGATGACATCATGACTCTTGTGAATGCGAGTGTGGAATTTGCCGAGAACTCTGATTATCCCGATGCCTCTGAACTGTTTACCGATGTATATATCGAAAACGATTACCCATATATTACCGACTAAAATTTTAATTTCTTATATTCGCGCCCTCTTTTAACAATTATGAACATCAAAGAAAGCTATCAACTACTACAAGCCAGAATTAAAAACTTCTACGAAGTGAATAAGAAACATGTTCAAATCGTGGGTTTAGCGACCTTGGCGATTGTAGGTGGAATGATATATTGGTTCAACTTTTACATGCCTTCTCAAGAAAAAGAAGCCTCTGTGAAATTTGCAAAAATGTACCACTACTTCAAAACGGATTCATTCGACATCGTTTTAAAAGGCGATAAGAAGAACAAAATCACTTCGGCGGTTGATATTGCCGATGATTATGGTTTCACTAAGAAAGGCAAAGAAGCTGCATTGGTTGCAGGTTTATCGTATTTGAAGAAATCTGAATACAAAAAAGGATTAGATTATTTGGATAAATTCAGTGCAAATGATGCATTGTTAGGTCCTTCCATCATCGCAGCAAAAGCAGCTTGTAAAAGTGGCTTAGGCGAATTGGAAAAAGCTGCCAGTTTATATGAGAAAGCCGCTCGTTTGGGCGATAACGAATACACCAGTATTTACTTTCAAAAAGCCGGAGTACACTACGAATTGTCAAAAAACTACAGTGCTGCATTGGCTTGTTACGAAGAACTCGACAACAAGTATGGCACCACTAGAGAAGGACAAGACGCTGAGAAGTACATCTATCGCCTTAAGGGTTTGATGGGTGAATTGAACAAATAACACGCAGGTGGCAACAGCGATTTCTTCTTCTCCCTCACCTACTTTTTCCTACAACAAAAAACACTACCAAATAGGTGTAGTGACAGCTGTATGGAATCAGCATATTACCTCCGTGTTGAGGAATGGAGCAGTTGAAACTTTAACACATCATAAAACTTTTCAGTCGATTTCTATCATTGAGGCTACTGTGCCCGGGGCATTTGAATTGCCGATTGCAGCTCAATGGTTATTCGAAAAAGGCTGCGACGCAGTGATTACTTTGGGCTGTGTGATCAAAGGTGATACACCCCATTTTGATTATGTATGTGAATCAGTGACGCGTGGCGTTGGTGAATTATCATTAAAGACAAATAAACCTTGCATCTTTGGGGTTATCACAACCAATACCGAAGAGCAAGCCTTGGAACGTGCCGGTGGAAAACTAGGCAACAAGGGTTCAGAAGCCGCGGAAGCCGCTTTGTGGATGCTATTTACGAAAGAATCTATCGATCAACAATAATTTACCCTATTTCAACACTTATTTACCATGTCAGACGAATTAGAAAAGGCAGCTGAAAGCTACGCGGAACAATTAACTGTAGCCGAACAAATGATTGAACTCAATACTGAGGAAATTTCATTGGAATTGCAGTATTCAACCCTTAGCAAAGAAGAATTACTCGCAGCAGCAGAGGAATTGGTTCACGCAACCGATGTGAAGAAAGCCTACAATCAATTGCAGGCCATTCGCAATGCGCTGGACGATCTGTTAGACCAAGAAAGACCCGGTATGATTCGAACATGGGTTGAAGCTGGAAATGATCCTAGGGATTTCGTGGCTCCTGCGGACAATACAAAACAATCCATTCAGCAAATCATTACCGCTTTCAAGAAAAGACGTGAAGACGAGCGGAAACGCGCAGAAGAGGAAAAGTTGCACAACCTAAAGCAAAAGCAACTCATTCTTGACAAAATAAAAGCGTTGGTAGATTCAGAAGAGAACGATCAAAGTTTGAATGCGCTCCGCGAGTACATGCGACAGTGGAAGGAAGTACGACAAATTCCAAAGGAATATCAAGACGAATTATACGCGGCTTACAAATTTCAAGTCGACAAGTTTTACAACCAACTTTCAGTTTTCAACGAGTTGAAAGAGTTGGATAAGGACAAGAACTTAGAATTAAAAATCGATTTGATCAAACGTGCAGAGCAATTGAAAGACGAGCCCAACATCAGAAAGGCTTTGTTACAATTGAACAAATACCACGATGATTGGAAAAATACTGGTCCTGTTAGAGCGGAAATCTCTGAAGATATTTGGAAACGCTTTAAAGCGGCTTCCGATATCGTAATTGATGCGAAGAAAGCCGAACAGGCAACCATCGACGCAGAAAGGCAGCAGAACTTAGATAAGAAAATCGTGCTTATCGAACGCGCTGAAACCAGTATTGCAGTTGTACCAACTCAACCTAAGGAATGGGCCAAAATTGGCAAAGAGTTGGATGAATTGATGGCTGAATGGAAAAAGATTGGCCCCGTCCCTACGGATAAAAACGAAGAGATTTGGAATAAATTCAAAGCCATTCGCAACCAATACTATGGAGAGCGTAAGCACTTCTTTAAAGATTTGAATTCTAGCAAGAAAGATAATCTAACGAAGAAGGAAGCTCTATGTGACAAAGCGGAATCATTGAAGGATTCCAATGAATTCATGAAGACTTCTGATGCGCTTGCAAAACTTCAGGATGAATGGAAAACTGTGGGTCCAGTTCCAGAAGATCAAAACGACTTGGTTTGGAAAAGATTCAGAACTGCATTTGATCACTTTTATGCTCGAAAGAATGAATGGTTCAAACAGCGTAAACAAGAAGAAAGCGGCGCAATCGTTAAGAAGAAAGAAGTAATTCTAGGTCTTGAAGCGCTGAAATCGAATGAAACAATAGACCACCAGACCCTTTTCAACGAGCTAAAAGTATGGCAAAAGCAATGGAACGATGCCGGTTTTATCTCAGGGAAGTCTTATCAACAAATGAACAAGTCTTATCAGGCCTTGGCCGATGAGATTTTCAATAGATATCGCGCGGCAAGTAACAACCAACGCAATTCCAATCAAAAGGAACACTTCAGTAATTTGGCGACAAGTACTGATGGGCAGAAACGCTTGCAACTGGAAGAACGCAAAATCAAAGAGAAGATTACCAAATTCAAGGATGAAATTGCGACGATGGAAAACAACAAGAGTTTCTTTAAGCACAGTAAAAATGCTGGTGCTTTCGTGAAACAGTTTGATGACAATATCGCAAAAGCCACTGAACAAATTGCAAAAGCCGAACAAGAACTAAAGTTACTGAAAAGTGTAAAATCATGAACCTGAATGGGTTATTTGGTTGGCTTGACTATATAATTTATTTGGTCCAATCTACTAACCGTCATGGTGTACATTCTCCTTTCGTTTATGATTTTGCCGATAAAGTTCTTTATCGACAACTTGCCAATGCTTATGAACCCGCTGCTGAGTTGTGCAGAAAAAGGATGTTACAATCCGATGCTAAAATATTACTAAACAATGAATTAAAGGAAATTTCGTTAAGTGATTTAGCGAACAATCGCATTCCTTTGGCCAAATACTACCGACTTCTTTTCCGATGGATTCAATACAAACAGTTGGGGGGCAACATCATCGAAATTGGAAGTTCATTGGGTGTATTGCCGATATATCTGCAACGAGGGAATATTCACTACGAACACGATTTAATCCAACGATTTTTCAGCTATGATCGATCAAAAAAAATCAATGAAATTACTCAATTCAATTTGAGAAGTTACGAAAATAACGAACTCGTCATTTCTCATCCCTATGCCGAAATAGCAGATATAACCAAGCATTTCAATCACCACAGCCTGCCCAATTCACCTATCAGTTTGATGGTTATCAATGAAACGTTAAGTAACCCTGAGTTTTGGTCGTTGCTAGACTTTGCTTCTACCCGACTGGAACCAAACGGATGTATTGCAATCTTTGGCATCAATAACAGCGTTGAGTCTCAGCTGAGATGGAAACAGCTGGAAAACGACGATAATTTTCGGGTAACAATCGATTTGTTCGGTGTGGGCCTCATTTTTGCTAGAAAAGAACAAATAAAAGAAGCATTTTTGTTGAGATATTAATGGATAAAGGATCAGTTTACACACACACTGTAAGAGTGCGATATGCCGAGTGCGACAAAATGGGATTTGTCCACCATTCCAACTGGGCCTTATATTTTGAAGAGGCTAGAACGGAGCAAATGCGTGCAAAGGGCATCACTTACAAGGACATGGAAGACGATGGGCTCATTATGCCTGTCAAATCGATGAATATCGACTTCAAAAGAGCCGGCAGATACGATGACTTATTGAGTATTGAAATTTGGATTGAGGGTATCCCTGAAATACGCTGTACATTTATGTATAAGACTTATAATCAAAACGGTGAATTACTAAATACCGCTTCGATGGTTATGTTTTATGCTAGAAAATCCGATCTTCGTCCAATCAAAATCCCAAGTATCATTTCAGAGAAGTACGGGTTTTAAGGGCTAATCCAAAACATGGGATTCTACAAATCGATAAAGGACAAAATTCAGCATACCGCGGATGAGGTAGAGGAACACTTGTCTTCAAACGATCAACGACCCAAAGACAGCCAAGGCCCCACCCACCCGTTGATGATCTATTTGCAAAACAAACGATTGGCGGCATTTCAAGGTGAGAGTTTATATAACGTAGGTAAGTATTTTTTCCGGTCGATGTTCATGGAAAACCTAAACACGCGGGCCTCCAGTTTGAGTTTCAACTTCTTCTTAGCGCTATTCCCTGCCATCATCTTCTTGCTTACACTGATTGGTTATTTGCCTTTAAACGGATTAAAAACGCAGTTCATTCAGGAGTTATCACTGATTTTACCCAAACAAACCTTCAAAGAAATCCAGGGAACGATTCTAGAAATTCTGCATAAACAGAATACGGGTCTGCTTTCTTTTGGATTTTTTACTACCATTTACTTTTCTTCCAATGCCTTCCACTTGTTGATCAATTCTTTCAACCGCCGACTGCCTTTTGGTAAAAAGAAAAACTGGTTTCAGATTCGATTAAAGGCCATATTTATGACATTTTGGATTAGCGTTATTGTGATTGTCACCCTTTTAATCCTCACATATGCCTATCAAAGTATGCATTACATTGTATCGCACGATTGGCCATTGGCAGGTGTTTACGAGTTCTTCATTTTATTGCTAGAGTATTTTGTTCTGGCAGCGCTCATTCTGATTGCCACCTCCAGTATTTACTTTTTTGGTCCATCCAATATTAAGCGATGGAAATTCCTCAGTGCTGGTAGTGTTATGGCCTCGGTACTTTCTGCCATCTCCACGGTTTCCTTTGGATTGTACGTCAACAATTTCAACACCTACAACAAAGTATATGGATCGATTGGGGCAATCATTGCACTGATGATATTGATTTATATCAACGTACTTACGATCATAGTTGGGTTTGAATTGAATGTGAGTATCGAAAAGGCCATTGCGCAGCGCGACAGACATGCGAATGCGCTTAACGGGGGATTGTAATCCTATCCAATAAAAATCTTCTCGACGAAATTTGGGCCTAAACGTTCGTTGATATTCAATCTCAACTGCTCCCTTTGCATAAACATTTCATTTTTTAAGGGTGCTTGATCAAAACTCACGTATAGCGTCTTTCCGCGCATTTCAATTTTACTGGTGTGTTTTGCGATTAATGGACCTACGATTTCGCTCCACAGCTTAACCAATTCAATTTCATCCATTTTCTGAGTGATACGATATTTATCGTATAAACGCTTAATCACATCGGTTAAGGCCTTTTCTTTTTTCTCGAGTACGTCTTTTCTAGGCAGGTCAATCATGGCGATATGATGTAAAATTACAAAATAATTCGGGTCCTAAATCTTCAATTTGTTGCCAATTTGCTCTTTCTGTAACCGTAAGAGAAATAAACGACGAGCCCAATACCAAACCAACCGAAAAACCAGTACCAATTGTTGGCTTCCATTCCAGTGAGCAAATAGGCACAAATCGACAATCCCAACAAGGGTATCAACGACCAGCTGCGGACATAACTCATGATAGACAATCCGAGTAGTAAGATCCAATATAATCGGTGAGCAACGACAAACATCGTACTCCAATCATTCCATTGAAGTAATTGATCAAAATAATCTGGGAAGTTGTATCGCACTAAAGCGATTGATGTAATAATTATAGCCGGATACAGATATTTCCCATCAATAAATGGCATCACAAAACCCTTGCCTTCACCTTCTTTTCTCGGTGGCAACAGCAATACTCCACCACATACCAAAACGAAAGCAAAAATGGTTCCTATACTAGTGAAATCGAGGACAAAACCTTCGTTGGTGAACAGAATTGGAATACCAACCATCAATCCCGTAATAATGGTTGCGAAAGATGGCGTACTAAATTTTGGATGAACGCGAGAAAAAGCAGGCGGAAGCAATCCATCCCTACTCATACTTAACCAAATTCTGGGCTGACCCATTTGAAAAACCAACAGGACACTTGCCATTGCTACAACAGCCACAATGGAAACAATGTATTCCAACCAATCGATACCACGGGCTCCGAGTACATATGCAAGCGGATCTCCCACTCCTAGCGTATCGTAAGGAACCATGCCTGTCAATACGAGTGTGATGAAAATATACAGTACCGTGCAAATCAGCAAGGAATAGAACATACCCCGAGGCAAATCTCGCTGTGGATTTTTCGACTCCTCCGCCAACGTACTTACCGCATCAAAACCAATGTAGGTAAAGAACAACGCAGAAACACCTTGCATCACACCTTCAAATCCATTCGGCATAAAGGGGGAATAATTCTTTACGTCGATATAGCCAATACCCACAACAATAACCAATAAAATGGCAACCAACTTAAGTATAACCATCAAATTGGAAGCGTTACGGGACTCTTTGATTCCCCGGTAAACCAACATCGTAATCAAGACATTGATTAACAGTGCTGGCGCATCAAAAACAATGTGTAAACCAAATACTTGCGGCGCATTGACGAAAGCGTTGAAAGCATCATTATCGGCCTGCGAATAGCCGCTCAAATTGGCAGATTTCCAAAGTTCTCCAAATTCGCCGCCTGAAATTGCCCCTTGCATCTTGGACATTACGGTTTGATACATTTCATGGGCGGTGGAATAATCCGTCACCATCCAACGTGGCAGAATCCATCCGAGTTGATCTAGGAGATGAACGACATAACCTGACCATGAAAAGGCGACGTAAATGTTACCGATGGCATATTCCATAATCAATGCCCAACCAATAATCCAAGCAAACAGCTCACCGAACGATGCGTAAGCGTAGGTATAGGCACTTCCGGAAACAGGGATTCGCGATGCAAATTCGGCGTAACACAAAGCCGCAAAAGCGCATGCCACACCACAAATAATGATTAGATATACTGATGCCGGGCCACCTTTGGCACATGCATCACCGATGGAACTAAAAATTCCGGCACCGATGATCGCCGCGATGCCGAAAAAGGTCAAATCTCTCACGCCTAAAACGCGCTTCAAAGAACTATCCCCTTGATTTACAGGGAAATCCGTTTTAACCCGAAATAAATTACGCCAACTCATGCTTAGTTCTACGATAATACAACCAAAAGTGCTAAAGATTGGAAAATTATCTAACTTTGTATTCATGCGGATTTTTCAAGCAATTCTGATGAGTATTTTGGTAATCTTCTCGAGCGGAGGTGCCCAAATGGCTTTTCATATTTGCGAGCAGGATGGACAGCATTGGATATTCGAAAATTGCAATGAGTCGTCGTTAGTGAATTTGTCTGATGATGCAAAGGATGATTGCTGCAGCAAGATCAGCAATGCTGATTCTAAAAGTAATTCTAGTGGGTGCAACGAAAATCAAGGCGTTGCCGAAGAAGACTGCTGTAGTGATGGTTATTTTTTCTCCTTATCGCCCTACCCATCTGTATTTACAAAATTCACTTTAGCCATTCCTCAAGTTCGAATTATTCCAACAACCTCTAATCACTTTCCAATTTGTTTTTCCCCTGAGTTACGTTGTACCTCTCAAATCGTTCATGAAAAACCTCCATCCAGGCTATCTGATTTGTATTTGTATGATATAAAATGCGTTTGGTTGATTTAGGTCGTTTCGATATTTTCGAATACACTATTATCAATTTATCATTTCAACCAAAACAAACATGAAAACAAAACAAATTTTAAACACCCTTTTTGCCCTCATCGGCATTATATCAGTAGCTTTTATTTCACCAAGCAACAAAAACATCGCACCCAAACCCATCAAAAAAACGATGATTTCTTTTGAGGTTCAAGGCAATTGTGCAGAATGTAAAGAGCGAATCGAAAGCGCTTTGGATAAAAAAGGCATTTATAAAGCCATTTATAATATCGAAAGTAGCATTGTAACGATCACTTACGACCCAACTAAATTGCAAGAAATTCAATTGCATAATATGATTGCAATGGTTGGACATGATACAGATAAAGTGAAAGCAAGCAATGTGGTTTATCAGAGCTTGCCGGATTGTTGTAAATATCGCAAAGACGACGACGAATGGGGACCAGGAAAACATTAATTCTGTTTTTTTGCCTTGTTAACGCCATAAACCTTTTCTCCCAAAACACGCCAACATCGAGTAGCGCGTTGGATACGATGCCGAAAAAATCGG
>CANHXF010000011.1 GCA_947464515.1 Flavobacteriales bacterium | reverse complement strand
AATTACCCAACTTCAGTTGGCGGAAATGAATGCGAGAAAGGTCAATCAGTGAAGTATCCTCAAGACTTTGAAGCGGTAGTAGGTTTTGATCAAATTCGTTTGGCCATTGTAGGGCGGTTTAAATACCCGTCGACCCATGATTTGGCTTCCGGGTGGGAGATGCAAACGGATGCCGAGTTGGTGATTCAACAGTTGGATTTATTGGATCAAATTGCAAATTTGAATGTGACATCGCCCAGTGCGTTAAATTTGTTGGGCGGTGATATTTCCGGAGATTTAAAACATCTAGGAATAGAGAATTTTTATTTGGAGGAGCCTTCATTAAGTGCCATCCTTCAAACGATCCAAACCTATCAAAAACTATCTACGGCGCTGCATCAACGTCCGTCTGATTTGCCGCTTTTGTTTGCATTGTTTCCGGTTGAGGATGCTACCAAAATGATTGCATCGGCCATCGGCAAGGTGTTGGATGAGTTTGGCGAAATTTCTGTGAGGGCAACGCCTCAATACGCAAAAATATCGCAGGAGATTCATCGCTTGGAAGGCGAGGCGAGGAATGTGATGCGTGGGATTTTTAGGGAGTGGAAATCGCAAGGATTTACGGCGGAAACAGATGTTACTGTGCGCGAAGAGCGATTGGTGATTCCAGTGCTAGCCGAGTTTAAGCGACGGGTTCAAGGTTTTGTGAAAGATATATCGGCCACGGGGAAAATTCTATACGTGGAGCCAACGCAGATGTTGGAGATGAATAATCGACTCAAAGAATTGTTTGCAGAGAAAAGGCGGGAGCGGGAGCGGATTCTTCGACAAATAACGTCGGAATTGGCACCGCATCAAGCAGTTCTTGGCGAGATCATGGATCGACTGATTCAGTTGGATTTTGCGCTTGCGAAGTGGGATTGGTGTTTGTCTGAAAAGGCGGAGCGACCCAAAGTGAGTTCGGAGCCGCAGGTGGTTTTGCGCAGGGCTTATCACCCTGTTTTACGTAAACAGTTAAAGCAGTTAAAAAAGGAAGCAATTCCATTGTCGATGGTGCTGAGTGATCAACGAATTATGGTTGTCAGCGGACCCAATGCCGGTGGAAAATCGGTGGTTTTGAAAACTGTTTTGTTGCTTCAGTATATGGTTCAGTGCGGGTTATTCGTGACGGCCGATCCTGAAAGTCGTTTTGGCGTTTTTGAATATCTAGGGATTGATTGCGGCGACGGTCAAGACATTGAGCAGGGTTTGAGTACGTTTAGTGCGCATTTGCATCATCTAAAAAATCTGTTGTCGAACGCATCGGATCGAGCGTTGATAGGCATGGATGAAATTGGTGCGGGCACGGATCCTCGATTTGGGGCACCCATCGCGCAGGCGGTGTTGGAGCAGTTGCTGAATGCGGGTGCTTTTGTGATTGCAACGACTCACTTTTCACAATTGCGAGAATGGGGTATGGGTATTTCGGAGGTGGTTCAGGCGAGTATGGCCTATGATGCGGAGGCGTTGAAACCCTTGTATCATTTGGTTGTGGGCAAGCCGGGATCGTCGTTTGCGCTTGAGTTGATGCGAAAAACTGGATTTGAATCGGATTGGATCGATCGAATTAGGACTTTGGCGGGCAAGCAGATGGGGAAAACGGAGGATTTGATGCTATCGTTAGAGAAACAGAATCAGCAGTTGTTGCAGCAGGTGGGAGCATATAATGAGAAGCTGAAGCATTTGGAGGAGCTAACGACATCGTATCAGCAGTTGAAGGACAAGTTGCAGGCGAAACGACAAGAATATTTATTGTCGGCCAGGGAGGAAGCGAAAAAGTTGTTGGCAGAAACGAATCAGCAAATCGAAAATACGATACGTGCGATACGCGAACATGGGGCGGAGAAAGAGGCGACATTAAAGGCGAGGAAGGCCTTGAGTCATTTTAAGGGGGATATGGAATCGGGTGAGAACTTGGGTTCGGCAGTGAAGGGCAAAGGCGCTGGAATGCGGGGTGGGGTTGATGTGAAGCCGAAAGTGAATGCCGCGACGGGTCAGGCCGTTAAAGTGGAATTGGGTACTTCAAATCCGACTTCGGTATCGGCGAATTCTAAGAGTTTGCAGGTTTCCAGCAGCGATGTGCCTGTTACGAATGCCAAACAATTGGTGCCTGGAGCATTGGTGAAAAGTACAGCTACGGAGGCGCAAGGAGAGGTGTTGGAAGTGAAGAAGGATAAGGCTTGGGTGGCATTTGGGGTGATAAAAATGTGGGTACCGATTGGGGAGTTGTTGCTGACAAAAAAGCCTATGGGCGGCAAGTCTGAAAAGACAGGAAAATCGGGTGGTTATCAGTGGGTAGAGCGGCAATCATTATACAATACGATGATTGATGTGCGGGGAAAACGAATGGAGGAAGCGACACAGGAGGTATTGACGTGGTTGGAAGAAGGGTATTCTTTGGGTCATCAGCAGCTGAAAATTGTTCATGGCCGAGGGGATGGAATCTTGCGTAAAGGTTTGAAATCGCTGCTTAAGACGGTGAATTTTGTGCGGAGCTATAATCATGAAACAGAGGCCGAAGGGGGTGATGGTGCTTTGATGGTGCAATTATTGTAAAACATTTTTTCTGTTTTGGATTTATTGCCAAGGGTTGAGCGACTTTGGAGGATAGCGAGTATTTTTGTAAAACTATGGCCATTATTCTCGATGGTAGCCTTGCTGCCGCCTCAATTAGAACAGAAATCGCCGAAGCGGTGAAGTCAAGTGTTGCAAAAGGCAATCGTCCTCCGGGTTTAGTTGCGATTTTGGTGGGTGAAGATGGAGCAAGTCAGACCTACGTTGGTGCCAAGAAAACCGCCTGTGATGAGGTTGGATTTGCCGGTGATGTACGTCGTTTCGCCGCCGATATCTCAGAAGCCGATTTGTTGGCAGAAATCGAAAAGATTAATTGCGATGAAACCATCGACGGATTAATTGTTCAGTTGCCATTGCCAAAACACATTTCAGAAGAGAAAGTAACCCAAGCCATTTTGCCGGGCAAAGATGTGGACGGGTTTCATGATATTAATATGGGTAAATTAGCCAAGGGCGATGAGACAGGAGTGAAACCTGCAACTCCTTACGGCATTACCTTGTTGATGAAACATTATGGAATCGAAGCTTCGGGCAAGCATGTGGTTGTGGTTGGAAGAAGCAATATTGTTGGACGTCCGATGAGCATGTTGCTCTCAGCGGCGGCACCTTATGGAAATGCGACAGTAACGCTTTGTCACAGTCGTACCAAGGATTTGGCATCATTTACCCGCATGGCTGATATTTTGGTTGTCGCTTTGGGTAAGCCAGGTTTTGTTACCGCGGATATGGTGAAAGACGGTGCGGTGATTATTGATGTGGGTACTACTCGCGTTGACGATGCAACTCGTAAAAGTGGATGGAGATTGCGCGGTGATGTGGATTATGATGCTGTATTAGACAAGGTGAGCGCTATTACTCCAGTGCCAAAGGGTGTGGGTCCGATGACGATTACCGGTCTGATGATGAATACATTAGAGGTATATAAAGCCAAGTTTGCATGATGCAATTTCCTGTGATGGAACATTTTTACACCATCCAGGGTGAAGGTGTTCATGCGGGCAAGCCGGCGTATTTTGTTCGATTGGCTGGTTGTGATGTGGGATGTGTTTGGTGCGATGTAAAGGAGAGTTGGCCTACAGATGGTTTTCCGATGCATACGGCTTCTGAAATTTGTGATTGGGTAAAATCTACGGCGGCAGAAATTGTAGTGATTACCGGTGGAGAACCAGCGATGTATAATTGCAATTCCTTGGTTGACACGCTGCACGAGGCAGGTTATCGCATACATGTTGAAACTTCGGCAGCCTATCCGCTGAAAGGAAACTACGATTGGGTTTGTATTTCGCCAAAGAAATTCAAGCAACCCCAAGCAAATGAAATGGGAAGAGCCAATGAATTAAAAGTTATCGTTTTTAATGATTCCGATTTTGAGTGGGCAGAAAAATGGGCTGAGACCTGTTCAGCAGATTGTGCCTTGTTGCTTCAGCCTGAATGGGATAAGCGGGAAAAGATGATGCCAAAAATTATTGATTATGTGAAGGAGCATCCTCGTTGGAGGATTTGTATTCAAACACATAAGGTCATTAACGTGCCATAATTTTACTCGAAAGGACACTCGATTTTTGGGTGTGTAACTTGCATTTGTTTGGATTGGTACGTGGATTGCGTGGTCCCTATTTTTGTAAATATGCGATATTTCGTGAAAGGACTGGTTGTAAAGCTGATACTGTTGGCAATGACGTCTTTCCGAAGTATGCCCGAACCACCAAAAAAAACCAGAATCAACTCCTATGATTTGTCGGGGTATTCCCGTTTTAGTGATACTACCGAGTTTCAGATCGACAGTTTTTTTCGTAGGATGTATCGCTATGGCATTTTTAATGGGACGTATTTGTTTCACAAGAATGATAGTCTGTGTTTTGGTGCAATGGGTTATGCCACATTTTCGCAGTTGGATTCTTTGAAACCGGCTGATTTGTTTCAGTTGGCCAGTGTATCAAAAACCTTTACGGGGACCGCGATGATGATGCTGGTGCAGGATGGGTATTTAAAATTGTCGGACAGTGTTCATTGGTATATTCCGGAATTAACGCGTAGGAATTTAAGTTTGCAAAACCTTATCAGTCATAGCAGTGGGTTGCCAGATTATTTCTACTTCAATATGAAAGCGTGGGATGACCCCAAAGCACATTTGACGAATGAGGATGTGGTTCAACTGTTGAATGCGCAACCGATCAATCATTTTGCGAAACCTGGTAGATACGATTATTGTAATAGCAATTATGCTTTGCTGGCGTTGATCGTGGAACGACAGACGGGTATTGAGTTTCGTCAGTTTGTGAAGGATCGAATCATGAATCCTAGCGGGATGAAATATTCCCATTTGTGCAATTTTGATAGTTTGGGATTGGTGAATTACACGGTGCAGGGGTATGATAAAAAGCATGTGTTTGCCGACAATGTTTATAATGGCGCGATGGGTGATAAGGGGGTGTATTCCAACGTTTTTGAGATGTTGTCATTGGATCAAATGTTGAGGACGGATTATTTGTTGCATTCGGATATCAAAAATCAGATGGTAACCCCGCAAACTGCGGTAAGTGCGGATGCCTTCTATGCAAATGGTTGGAGGGTGAAATGGATCAATGGTCAAAAATGGAGCTTTCACAACGGATGGTGGAAGGGCTTCAGGACTTATTATTGGCGATGTTTGGACGAGGACAAGTGTTTTGTTGTGTTGACCAATAACGTTCAAGGTCCATTTTTGAGAACTATCGATATGGTTGGGTTGCTGAAGTAACTGATTCTCTTTGGTTGAATTCACCTTAGAAATTCCTATTTTTACGAAATTAATTGATGGGAATAGGTATGCATTCACGTGGACTAGGTCGTTTTATGCGATTCATTTTTACCGGTTTGGTTTTGATGGTTTTTTCGTTGATGCCTGTATTCTCGCAAACCCCATCTTCAGGAAATTCTACATCTAGTGTTGTGATGTCAAAAAAACCGATGGACATGCCATTGGTCGATACAACCATCAAATGGGTACAGTTAATGTTGTCGCCGCGACCTAATTATTACGAAGTGAAACGCGCTTTTGACCAACATTTTGGCGGAGTTGTGCCATATAAAGGTCAGGGATATAAGGTTTTTAAACGCTGGGAATATAGGGTGATCAATCATCTAGATAGTGCGGGATATGTGAATTGGAATTTTGGTGTGATAGACGAGTTGGCAGGTAATTTAGTGAGTGGTGGCGCATCCGCTGCAGGTTCAGGTTCTGGAAGTGGCACAGGTTCTGGCAGCGGTACCGGTTCGAGTGGTACAGGTTCTGGCAGCGGAAGCAGTTCAGGGAGTGGCGGGCCCGCCGGGGGTAAGTCGGTCAATGGTCTGAATGGCGGAAAACCGGTGGCGCCCGCCACATGGTGCCCCACCGCCGGTCGGTGGTCGGCGGTGGGGCCCGTGAAGCACCCGTATAACCAAACATCGCAGCCTACAGGAACGGGCAGAATCAATGGAATCGCCTTTCATCCTACCGATACCAATACCATTTTTGCAACTGCTCCCCAAGGCGGTGTATGGAAATCTACCGATTATGGTGCCAATTGGAGCCTGTTGTGGGGAGCGGGAAATGGGGCGAAATCAACATCAACAACCCCTTCAAATCCATTCTTGACCATTGGAGCGAGTTCTATGGTGGTGTCGTACAGAAATCCAGATACGATGTACATTGGTACGGGTGATAGAGATGCTGGAGATGCTCCTGGCTATGGGGTAATCATGTCGACTGATGGAGGAAAAACGTTTGTTTCTCGCAATTCAGGCTTTGGGAATTATCCGGTAAATCGTTTGGTGATGCACCCAAAAAATTCGGCTGTACTATTGGCAGCGAATAATTTAGGGATTTCGAAGTCGACCAATTCTGGCAAAGATTGGAACCCCTCAATTCTTCCTGGTTTGACAACTGCCAATTTTACGGATCTGGTTTATCATCCTTACAACCCAAACATTGTTTATGCCAGCGGGAATGGTGCTTTTTATCGAAGTTCCGACGGAGGGGATAATTTCATTCAAATTGCCAATGGGTTGCCAATCACGGGAATGCAAAGAGGACAAATTGCAGTGTCAAAAGCAGATCGCAATAGGGTATATTTCTTGGTCGCCGCGGGTTCGAGATTTCAAGGATTATACTTGTCCTTGGACAGTGGGTTGAATTTTGTAAAACAAAACACGTCGCCTGCCAATATTTTGGGCTACAGTGAATTAGGGAATGATGGTTCGGGTCAAGCCTGGTACGATTTAGACATTTCGGCGGATCCGTTTAACGCCAAAACGGTTTACGTACACGGAATCAATATTTGGAAATCTACAGATGCGGGTGTCACTTTTAAAATTTGTGGGCATTGGGTTGGAGCGGGTGGTGCGGATGATATTCACGCCGATCAACATATCGGAGAATTTAATAATACTGGAAAAACTCTCTTTGCAGGAAATGATGGCGGGGTTTACTATTCCAAAAATGGGGGAGCAACCTGGGTGAATATCACCAATGGGATTCAGAATTCTCAGATTTATCGATTGGCTGTGGCACAGTCAACGGATGATTTAGGCGCTCATGGCTATCAGGATAATGGTTCAATGCAGCATGATAACGGCGAAATATTTACTTATTACGGCGGCGATGGGATGGATTGTGCGGTGGATCCAAAAGATGAGCGATATGTTTATGGGTCCTATGTTTTTGGCGATATTTATCGGGCAATCGAAAGAAATAAATTAACCACCATTGCAGCAAATGGCGTAAATGGCATCAATGAGGGCGGGGGTTGGTTGACACCCTTCGTCTTGCAAGAGGGGAATCCGAATCGGATGTTTGCGGGGTATAATAATGTTTGGCGCTGCGATAGTGTTAAATCTCAAAATAAGATTGTTTGGACCAAGTTGACCACCGGATGGACGGGGAATGTTAGGGAGATAAAAAGTAGTATTTCTAACAAACGACATTTGTATGTGATTCGCGGCGATGGTGGAGTTTTCCTTTGCAGAAATGCGGAGGCTTCAAATCCTACATTTGTAAATATTACACCTACCAATTTCACCTTGCGGGCATTAGAAGTTGATCCGAAAGACACGAATAAAATTTATGGTGCTAGTACAACGGCAATTTATCAAAGTACAAATAATGGATTGACTTGGTCTACCACTCCGTTGACGTCAATAAACGTAAAGGCAGGTATTAATTATGGTGTTATCAATGCACTAAAAGCGGATTCTAGTACTACTCCCACCGGATTGTATATCGCAACGGATAGAGCAATGTATTATCACAATCCATCAACGGCATTAACAGAGGAATTTTCTAATGAGTTGCCGCTTTGGATGGATATTACCGATATCGACATTTATCATTCACCCAAGGGTAGGGATTATAGCTTCATTTATATCAGTACTTACGGTAGGGGTGTTTGGAAAAGTCCTCTGTTTGATGATGGTTCGGGTCTTTATAAGTCGAGGATGTTTGCCTATGATTCGATTTTCTCCGTGGGTGGAAATTTGAAATTGCAGGAAAGAATTATAGCTTCGGTAAACAATACCACGCCGATAGAATGGTCGCTGACGCCGGCAACGGGTTATTCTTGGACCAAAGGGAATGCCTATTCCGCCAATCCTGAATTGAAATTTACGAGTCCGGGGATTTATAATGTTTCTCTCACTGCAAAAAGCTGTCTTACATCCAATACCGAAACCAAAAAAGTGTGGCTTCGCGTTTTTCCTAGCCCTGCATCGCCAAGTTGCTTGAGTAAAACGAATTATCAGACATCGAACTATGGAATCGGCATTTTTAAAGTGATGTTGTCAGACAACCAATTTGAATCGGGGACGTATTTCGACGATGGAGAATATTTGGATAAATCGAAGGACAAAGTTTTTCGTGTCAATCCCAATGTGAATTACTCTGTGAAAGTAAAAGTGGGGCTTTACAATGCTGAGAATGTTCGGGTTTTTATCGATTACAACAATGATGGCAAGTTTCAGTCGTACTTGGGTGAAGTGTCGGCCCAGGTTTCAGCATCGCCAACGTCGTACGCTGATATAAAAATCAAAACGCCAACCAATTTGAAGAAGAATCAAGGTCTGAGAATGCGGGTGATCAGCGATTATAACAATATTGATACAACGGGTTGCGGAACTTGTTCTTATGGACAGGCTGAGGATTTTAGTTTGGTTTATGAAAAAACCACGGCCAATTTTAAGGTCGATAAAACTGCGTTTTGTGCGAGCGATACTGCCAGATTTACAGATATGTCGGATGGTCTGATTGGGCAATATGATTGGGATTTTGGGGTGGGTGCAGTACCAGCGAAAGCTACGGGTAAAGGGCCTTGGACGGTTAAGTATTCGAGCCCTGGTTACAAAACAGTTAAGCTGCGATTGAACAACGGAGAAGACAGTATAGTGAAAACAGCGATGGTTGAAGTGATCGCCTTGCCCAACGGTATCGTCCGTGTAAAGGAGGGTAGCAATCCCATTTGTGAGGAAAACCGTTTGGTCTTGGCCGTGTCTGATAATCAGTCGTTGTCGCTGAAATACAATTGGTATAAACTGGAATCGCCATGGAATTTGTTGGTTTCGGATAGCTTGTTGACCATTGCGAAAATCGCCTTGTCCGATACGGGGAAATATGTCGCCATTTTGGACCACCGAGGATGCTTCGATACTACCTCTGAATTTTCTCTGAAAGT
This sequence comes from Flavobacteriales bacterium, assembly GCA_947464515.1. Lineage (GTDB taxonomy): Bacteria > Bacteroidota > Bacteroidia > NS11-12g > UBA955 > UBA955. The sequence continues at coordinate 8,884 of CANHXF010000011.1, read as the reverse complement.
ATGGTCTAAGCCCTTAGCGAAGATTGGTTACGATGCAAATTATTCTCCTTGTTTAAGAGGAAATAAATTTACGTTTACCGATCTGTCTACGGTGAATAATAGTAGTATTTTATCGAGTTCTTGGAAGGCGCTGAGTCCGGTTAAAACGGCTACAAGTAATGCGTTTAGTCAAGTTTTTTCATCAGTGGGAAATCAAGCCGTGCAGTTGATTGTGGTCTCTGCGGAGGGTTGTTTGGATACCGAGACGGTTGTGGTTAAGGTGAAAGGTCATCCCGTTTCTCAATTTGCTTTTGCTAAAGCTGCCCAATGCGATAAAAATAACCGCTTTGATGTCGTGAATGCTAGTATAAACCCTGCAAGTAGTGGGGGCGGATCGTTGTGGTATATCTATGATTGGAAGGATGGTAATGCGGGGGCTGATGTGGCTGCGGCAAGTCATAGTTTCTCTCTTGGTGGCAAGTATAATGTCCAATTGATTGTGAAAAATGCGGTTGGATGCTCCGATACTTCTTATCAAATGGCGACGGTGGTGAATACGCCCAAGGCGGATTTTAAGCTCGGGGCAAATGAAATCTGTGAGGGTGGTTTGTTGAAGATTACAGATTTGCAGAATGCGTATACGGATCCATCGGCCACAGCCAAATACAGTTGGAGTTGGGGCGATACAAGAACGCATCAAGGGAAATTCGCGCTGAAATCGGCTACTACCCGTGATACCAATATTGTGTATTCGGTTTTTGGTGACTACACGGTAAAATTGAAGACAACGACATCGATTTTAGGATGTAGCGATTCGATGTCTAAGACGGTAACAGTTTTTTCAGTGCCCAAGTCCAAGATTTCTGTCAATCAATTTGCGTTTTGTGCAAATATGCAAAATGCAATTTTTACGAATCAATCGACCAACGCAGATGGGAGAAATTTACTGCACGCTTGGGATTTTGGTGATGGCGATGTGTCTACGTTACAATCTCCAACTCATCTGTATAAAACAGCGGGTAAGTTTGTCGTCAAGTATCGCATAATTAATTCATTTGTTTCGGGGGGTGGCTGTTTTGATTATATTTCTTTGCCAGAGATCAAAGTGGTTCCTGAAGTTGATGCATCATTTACAATTTCAAAAAACACGGTAGAGAAAAATCGCGAATCTTATATTTTCCAAGCATTGGACAACAAACTGATACCCATGGATCGCACGTTTAAATGGGATTTTGGTTTGGGGGATACTTCTACTACGGGTGATAGGGTGCCCCATGTTTTCAACAAAAATGGGAAATATCGCATTTTGCTTACCGCATCGAATGCTTTGGGTTGCAAGGATACGAGTTCTCAGTGGATTGCGATTGAAAGTCCCAAGTTGAAGAATCAGGACAACCCATTCAGTTTCTATGTTTTCCCTAATCCAACGGCAAAATCGGTGAATTATAAGTTTGAGGCGCCTGCGGGGTCAAAAATTTCAGTCCAATTACATACGATTTTGGGTCAAGGCGTGTTGTATGAGCGAAATTGGGATATTCAGGAAGCGGGGACTTATTTTGAGACCATCGACCTAAAACGTTTGGGTCTTGCTGCCGGAGTTTATCCCTTAACCATCGAATCGGGAGATCAGCGATTGTCGGTTAAGATAATTTTAATCGAATAATTTTTGTATTGTGCGATGTAAGTCCCGGCGCTTAGATTAGCAGGGATTTGGACATCGTGGGTGCTAGGCTGAGTATCGAAAATTGGCGTTTTGAAACATAACTGCCCCGCTATATTGTAGATGTTTAGGTCTTTGTAAACGTGTAATTCGTTTTTTTGCTGGTTCTCACCTGTATTTGCGGTTGCCACCACGTGGATCGAATTAGAACTGGTATTGAAATAAAGGGGTCGCTTGGTTTGATTGGGATATATTCCGCTGTTGTTAGTTGCCACTTGATGAATGACGCCCACCGCATCCAAGTCGAAGCCGGAGCTAGCAAATGGGGTGGGCCATGGATCGTTGATGATTCTGTTTTTGCTGTCGCGCTGTGCGTAAAGTGTATCGATGCTTCCCACCACATCAATAATTCTGACGTATCGAATTTCGTTGGTTCTGATGTTGCTCATCATCGCTAAATCCTGTAAATCAAAGGGCGTTCCATAGGGATGTCGGTATTTCCCAGCGAGGTTATGAATTTTTGTCGGTTGGGTATAGCCAAATGCTGCGGTTTGGGTATTGGTTTGGGTGAGGCTTTCGTTGGGGAAGCGGGCCCAGGAAAGGCTATCGGTGCTGACCTCTACGAAGGCCAATTCGAGGAAGGTATCAAGGAATGTATTTTCAAAAATGGCAAAATCAAAGCCGTTGCCATCTGAAATGGGTGGGTTGAATGTGAGGGTTGCGATGCCACCGTCGCCGAGTGATACCACGCCGTTGGTGGATGCTTGTCCGATGGCTGATTGGGCGGTTCCGACGGAGGCGTAGCCGGAGTCGGGTAGGTTGATTTGTTTGAGTCCCCGTTGAATATGGCAGTGAGAAGCCCAATTAATAAAACAGGAACTGTCGGCCCGAAGGGCCGTCGACCCCGGCTGCCCTGCAGCCGGGGCGAACTGGGCAATGGCGTGCTGGGACGACATGGCAATAATTAATATGACATATAGATTCCGGATGATATTTTTCGGAATTCTATTGATTATAGACATGCGCAGAGATTGAATTTTCCTGAATGCTTATGAAGTTGGGTGAAATTTCGTGCTTCGGTTGAATGGGATTCTTATTTATATCAATCAATATAGTTAGACTGTATTTATCAACCACCAATTTGCGCTTCGATTTTCAATATGATTTCATCGCAGGCGGTGTGATTTTGCGCCAGTAGGGCTCTTGCTTCTGATACAATATTCTCCGCCCAGGTTTTATCGCTTAGGCCTTGGGCATTGATCAATACGTTGAGCCAAGCGCCGCGAACCGCTGTTTTGATGCAAAGTGCACCGACGCCCACATCTGACAATGAATTGGGGTTGCCGTTTTCTGCCATTTGTTTCAAAAGGGGGATGCATTCAAATGCAGTTTGCATCGTACGGAAAGGAACTTGTGTTGCGTATTTTGATGCGTCTTGAATGGCTTGCTTTCTTGCTGATACTTGTTCTGGGGTGTCTTTGGGTAAGCCAAAAGCATTCATGATGGAATCAAAGGCACGTGTGTCTTCGTCTACCAAGGCTATGAGTTTGTCTTTGAGTAGCTGACCTTGCTCGGCCCAGGGAGAGAATTCGTGTACGCGATCTTCCCAACCTCTTTTGGCGGCGCTCAAGTTGGCCACCATGGTGCCCAACGCAGCGCCGAGTGCCCCCGCCAAAGCGGAAATACTGCCCCCTCCGGGGGCCGCACTATCACTCGCCGTTTCGTCGGCAAAGCCGCGAACCGTCATGTTCACCAATCGTGATTGCTTCTCATCGCGAAGCATATATTCAATAATCTTTTTCTTCGGATCAAAGGCTCCCAATTCATTCAAGCCCATGCTGCGAATGGCGCAATCAATCAAATCGGCCTCACTCACGCCCGTGCTCAAACCCTGCTTTTCAAGGAAAAATCTGCCCGCATCCAACAAAGGCTGCAATGGAATCAATCCCACCAATTCAGAGCCGGTTACGCGCACGCCGCGCTCGTCGGCCGACTTTCGAGTTTCCTCAAAAGCAATATGCAACGGACTGATTTTGTAGTTGGTAAGGTTCATCGAGATCTGAGCCATATTATACTCCTCAATATACCATCCAATGGCCTTTACACTCTTCAATTTTCCAGGAATTCGGATGGGTTCCCCGTTTTCATCGTTCATGATTTTGCCAGAATAGGGGTTGCCTTCGCGCTTGACACGACCTGCCTCGCGGACATCAAAGGCGATGCGATTGGCGATGCGAGTGCTTTTGGTATTCAGATTTACGTTGTATGCAATTAGAAAATCGCGGGCTCCGATTACGGTGGCGCCGGCCGTGGCATTCATTACTGCAGGGCCGTAATCCGGCGCCCATTCTGGCAATTTGATTTTGTCAAAAAAGCCTTCGTACTCCCCGGCGCGTATCACACTGAGATTATTTCTCTCAGGATTGGCTTGCGCGGATTCATATAAATACGTGGGGATTTGTAACTCTTCGGCGACGCGTTTTGCCAATTTCTGTGCGTAAACCGCCGTCTCTTCCATGCTGATACCGGAAATCGGGATGAGCGGACAAACATCGGTGGCGCCCATGCGGGGATGCTCTCCCGTGTGATTGCGCATGTCGATGACTTCAGCCGCCTTCTGAATTCCGCGAAAAACCGCCTCGATGACGTCGTCCGGTGATCCCACCAAAGTGACAACAGTGCGGTTGGTGGCTTTGCCTGGATCCACGTCGAGCAAGCGAATTCCATCCACCGTTTCTATGGCGTCTGTAATGGCTTTGATGGTCTGAAGGTTACGTCCTTCGCTGAAATTGGGTACACATTCGATGATCGGTTGCATGATGCAAATTTATTGTTTAACGCCCGAAGTTTAACGCTTATTTCATTGCGATTTCCCCTAAAGGATTTCGGTTGTTTGTAAAGAATAAGTCATGAAATCTATCCAAATTCCCTCGGATTTCGTTATTTTTGCGGTTCTTTATGACTCTCATCAAATCGATTTCTGGAATTCGTGGTACTTTGGGTGGTGTAAGTGGTGAAAACCTTACGCCCATTGATGTTGTCAAATACACCTCTGCTTACGGTAGCATGCTTTTGCAGTGCAAAAAAGGCAATAAAGTGGTGGTTGGCCGTGATGCGCGCATCAGTGGTCCGATGGTCCATGAATTGGTAGTAAATACGCTGATGGCATTGGGATTAGACGTGTTAGATGCAGGTCTATGTACTACGCCAACAGTTGAAATGGCTGTGATGGAAGAAAAGGCTGCTGGTGGAATCATTCTAACAGCAAGTCATAACCCAAAACAGTGGAATGCCTTAAAGTTATTAAACCACAAAGGGGAATTTATCAGCGCACAAGACGGTGAAATGGTTTTGCAACTTGCAGAATCTGCCGATATTTCATTTGCAACGGTTGATCACTTGGGTACGCGTACGCAGAAGGATTATCTTCCGATGCATATCGAAAAGATATTGGCTTTGGAACTAGTAAAGCCAGAATTGATCGCCGCGCAGAAGTATAGAATCGCAATCGATGCCGTGAATAGTGTCGGTGGAATTGCAGTCCCCGCGCTCTTAAAAGCGTTGGGTGTTGAAGAAATATTTGAAATTAATTGCGAACCCACTGGGCATTTTGCGCACAACCCAGAACCATTGCCAGAACATTTAGGTCAAATTGCCTCCGAAGTGAAATCTTCAAAATGCGATTTGGGTATTGTGGTAGATCCCGATGTAGATCGTTTGGCTTTGATTTGTGATGATGCCGAGATGTTCGGTGAAGAATATACTTTGGTTGCCGTTGCCGATTATTATATGCGACATACCCCAGGTCCAACCGTGAGTAATTTGAGTAGTACCCGTGCACTGCGCGATATTACCGAAAAAGCCGGCCAGCGTTATGAAGCAAGTGCTGTTGGTGAGGTCAATGTTGTCGAGAAAATGAAGGAAATCGGCGCTGTCATTGGCGGAGAAGGAAATGGAGGTATTATCGTTCCGGAATTACATTATGGTAGAGATGCATTGGCTGGTATCGCTTTGATATTGAGTCATTTGGCTGAAACAGGGCTGAGCGCATCCGCCCTCAGAGCAACCTATCCCAATTATCGTATGTCGAAGAATAAGGCAGAGTTACAGGCCGGAACCGACGTAGACGGGATTTTGGATAAAATCCAAAAGAAATACAAAAAGCAACCGATCAATACCATTGATGGGGTGAAGATAGAATTCGATAACGATTGGGTGCATTTGCGCAAGAGCAATACGGAACCAATCATCCGAATTTATGCGGAAAGCGATAGTATTAACACTGCAGAAAACCTTACACGTAAGATTTTGCAAGATATTGGTGATTTATTAAACTAAATTTGCGCCCCAATGGCAATGCAATGTGGTATCGTGGGACTTCCCAATGTAGGGAAATCAACCCTTTTTAATGCGGTTTCAAGCGCAAAAGCGCAGTCTGCAAATTTTCCTTTCTGTACAATTGAACCCAACGTTGGTACAATCACTGTTCCCGATATTCGGATGAACAAATTGGCCGCTTTGGTGAATCCGTTGAGCTTGGTTCCAACCAACATCGAAATCGTGGATATCGCCGGTTTGGTGAAAGGTGCAAGCAAAGGCGATGGTTTGGGGAATCAGTTTTTGGGAAATATCCGAAACACAAATGCCATTTTGCACGTTTTACGTTGCTTTGATGACGATAATATCATTCACGTAGATGGGTCAGTGAATCCGGTGCGCGACAAAGAAATTATCGATACAGAATTGCAGTTGAAGGACTTGGAATCACTCGAAAAGAATATCTCAAAGGTTTTCAAGCAAGCCAAAACAGGCGATAAAGATGCCTCTAAAATGTTGGAAGTGTGCGAAGCGTTCCAAGCCCATTTGTTGAAGGGTCAAAACGCAAGAACACTGGAAATGGAGCCAGAAAAAAGATTTTTTATTAAGGATTTGAATTTGCTGACAGACAAGCCCGTTTTGTATGTGTGCAATGTAGATCCAGAGAGTGTGAATAATGGAAATGCCTACGTTGAAGCAGTGAAAACTGCCATCGCAGGAGAGAATGCGGGTTTGATTTTGATTTCAGCAGCCATCGAAGCAGAAATTGCAGATTTGGAGAGTTTCGAGGATAGGCAAATGTTTCTCCTAGAAATGGGACTGGAAAAGAGTGGGGTAGAAAAGCTGATTCATGCTGCTTACAAGTTGTTGAACTATATCACCTACTTCACCGTGGGAGTGAAAGAAGTTCGCGCTTGGACAATTACGGAAGGGACGAAAGCTCCAGGTGCAGCTGGTGAAATTCACTCTGATTTTGAAAAAGGGTTTATCCGCGCTGAGGTGATCGCCTATGAGGATTATATCCACTATGGTTCTGAAGCCGCCTGTAGGGAAGTTGGAAAACTTCGTGTAGAAGGGAAGGAATACACCGTGAAAGACGGAGACTGTATGCACTTCCGCTTTAACGTTTAATTAGAAATCTTCGGGATTACTGATTTTGTTTTCACTCACAAAGAGTGGGATTTCGCCGTATTTTACTTTGTACAGTTTTTTGATGTACGACCAACAATGGGATTGGAAATCACCCACGCGGTCGCGAATTTTCTGAGATCCGAGCGGTTTTCCGCCACGTGCCACTTCGCTAAATGATCTTCTCACTGGCTCGATGATTTGCTCGCTCAACATATCGGCAAAATAATTGCCCGCTTTGGTGCATCGTTCAATTAATAACTGTGTCAGTTCTTCTTGAGCCTGCGCCTGTTCTTCCGCCGTGGGCAGTCGCTCCAAACTTTCCCAGCGCGATTCATGCTCACGAAACATTTTCGCTATCGATCGTTGGAATTTCTGCGCCGTGGCATCCATCTCTCGAAACTGTAATCTTATGGGTGATAATTCGGCAAATTTGGTGGTGATCTTCGCGCTTTTTTCTTTTGAAATCGCAATCATCATCCCATTGAATTCGTAGTGAAGATGCTTCACACCATAGACTTCCATCAACTGTTGCTTGTGGTAGGCCTGTCGTTTCTCTTCTAATATTTCAAACAGATCTCGCGTCTTGGCTTGGGATTCATGGAACTCTAAAATCCGCTGATCCGTCATGATGTTCTGCGCACGAATGGCTGTTAGTAAAACCATCGAATCGAGGTTGGTACAGCGACTCAGTGCGACATAAACTTGTCCTGGTGCGAAGCTTTTTCCCGCATCGATCATGGCTTTTTCAAAGGTCAAACCCTGACTTTTGTGCACTGTGATGGCCCATGCCAATCGAACGGGGAACTGCTCAAAACTGCCAACTTCTTCCTGTTCAACGGTTTCTCCGGTTGGGTTGTAGTTGTAGCGAAGATTTTTCCATGTTTCTCTTTCGATTTCCATGGCTGGCTTGCCATCGTTGCACTGAATAAAGATGGTATTGCCTCCAATGTGAGTCACCGTACCAATCTTGCCATTGTAATATCGTTTTTCGTAAGAGGTGTCGTTTTTGACAAACATCACCTGAGCGCCTTCTTTGAGTCGTAAAATCCCTTCGGTTGGGAAGCTGCCTTCGTTGAATTCGCCAGATACTTTTGCAACGTATTGTTTTTCAGCGACATCCAGCTTTGCCAATTCCTTTTCATTGATTCCTTCCGCCTGTTTGTTGTGGGTGGTAAGTGTGATCCATCCGGGCTCTTTGGGTTGAAATTCTGTTTGAATTCGCTCGGCGAGGTTTTCGTAATCCCAGCTCTCCATTTGGTTGGAGCGGATTTGGTTCAATAGGTTGATGAACTGCCTATCGCTCTGACGATAAATCGTTTTTAATTCGATGGTAATCAGTTCGAGACTAGGAAAAACCTTAGATGAGAAGAAAAATTCCGTCGCATAATAATGATAAATCAGCCCGCGTTCATGTTCGGTAACAACGGGTGGTAGCTGCAATAAATCGCCAATCAGAAGTAATTGAACACCGCCGAAAGGTTTGGAACTGTTTCTGGCAAATCGAAGGGCTGTGTCTATCGCATCAAATAAATCGGCCCGAACCATGGAAATTTCATCAATTACCAGTAATTCTAGCGCTTGGAATAGGTCGCGTTTTACCTTCGGGTAATGAAAATGCTCCCGAAGCATCGCTGTATTGTTGGCAACGTTCGGGTCGACCGATTCGTTGGTGGGTACGTAGGCTCGGGTGGGAAGTCCAAACATGCTGTGGATTGTGCTTCCGCCGGCATTGATTGCGGCGACACCGGTGGGAGCAACAACAACGGTTTTTTTCAGCGACTGAGACAGCAGGTTTTT
>CANHXF010000010.1 GCA_947464515.1 Flavobacteriales bacterium | reverse complement strand
GGCCTGGACGTGAAAAGCATCGGTCGGTCAGACAATCCCTTTGATGGTGGCCCGCCCCCATTGTTAGCAAATCGCAGAAGCTAAAAACCCCGCCCACATTGTTGGAAAATCGCAATAGTTAATTCATCAAAAAAAATTAATTTTGCTAAGATGAATCGCCTCTTGCTCATACTCTTTATTGGAATCGCAGGGATATTCATAAACCCATTAAAAGCCCAAACCCCATCGCTGATTATCTGCAAGGGCAGCAACGTCAATTACAAAGAATTCAACGACCCCGGAAGCCTACCATCTGTGGCATGGGCGTGGAAATTTCAGGGCGCAACACCCGGTACATCAACCGATAGAGAGCCACAAAACATCAATTACCCCGATACGGGTTTGTTCAAAACCGAATGTACCTCCACATTCAATAATGGATCCCAATCTACAAAATCCGTTTATGTCCTTGTAATTTGGGCCGCCCCAGAACCCATCCCAATGAAAGACACCGTGCTCTGTAACCCCGCCGTGGCGATGATACTCAATGCAGGCAACAATCACCGTGGGTGGAATTACCACTGGACAAGCAGCGATGTCAACCTAACCGGCATCGACACCACCAAACAATTCCTTTCCATCAAAAAAGCTGGATCGTATAGCGTAAAAGTCTATTCCAAATGCGCCATAACGAGCAAAACGATCAAAATACGCATCGGAGAACTGCCCATAGTAAATCTAGGAAAAGACCAATTTGTATGTCGCAACACGGCCATCCCATTAGACGCCGGAGCCGGAACAGGCTATAAATACAATTGGAAACCCAATAACGAAACCACACAATCAATTCTCGCATCCACCGCAGGAATCTATATCGCAACCGTTACATCGATTGATGGATGCTCGGCAAGCGACGAAATTGCCCTCATCGATAGTTGTCCGCCAATCGTAATCATCCCCAACGCATTTACGCCCGACAACAACAATACGAACGATGGCTACAGACCCTATTTGGAAGGATTCGTGAGCATGGAAATGTCAATCTACAATCGCTGGGGTCAAAAAGTATTTGAAACCCAAGATTTAAATGGCTTTTGGGATGGCAACTACCTCGATAAACCAGCCATAGAAGGAGTTTATGTTTGTTTGATCCATCTAAAAGGAAACAACGGATTTAAACAATCGCATAGAACAAATATTACCCTATTAAGGTAAGAATTTTCGCGTTTTATACACCGAATGTCCCATACCCTTCCAATTGTGGGTTATTTCCGTTTTATTTGTAATAGGTATCATCAAACCCCATGAAACTACGCAACCTATTCCTCATTATCAGCATTTTAAGTATTCAAGCAGTTACGGCGCAGACCAAGCCTGTACTCAAAGCCCGTGAAAATTTTGCCAATGGAAAATATCCCGAAGCAAGAAAATATTGTATTAGCGGCCTAGAAGACGATAAATCCACCACTGAACTTTGGTACATCAAAGCCATCTCCGAGTTTGAGATGTATCAACTAGAAAAATATCGCAAAGAAGAAACCGATTACTTCAAAGAATCCATGAAAAGTGCGGTGAAGGCGATTGGTTACGATGATGACCTAAGACTTTACAAAGTATACGGCGAACGATTTAAACCCTTGGTGGCCGCCAACAACAAAGAAGCCATCAGCAATTACGGTCAAGGCAGATACCCCCGAGCCCTCCAAACTTACAAAACGAGTTATGAGCTTACCGGAGATACGATTGCATTGGGTATGGCTGGACATTGTTACTTTTTGATGAAGCAAAACTTGGATGCCGTGAAAACCCTTAGGAAGGTTGCCACAATGAACTACGGGGCCAACGCAGAAAACAAACACAAGAAAACCTATGTGAGGGAAGCGTTTGAAGATCTTACCGATTACTATTTGAATGAGGCAAAAATGAAAGATAGCGCCATGTTTTATTGCGAAATGGGACTATCTGTATTCCCACTCAACGTCAAATTATTAAGTTGGGAACGACAAATGTTAAATATCGAATTGGCATCAACAAGAACAAACACTGGCTACAGCACCATGTATAACCAATGGTTGCAAAAAGCCTTGATCTATTTCCCAAGCGATACTTTTTACCTGCACGAACAAAACAATTTCTACCTCAACCGCATCGGATACCTTACACAGGAGAATGATTGGGCTGAAGCAGAACTCACATACCAAGATTTCTTTGAGCGAAAAGCCGATCTTTTGGGTCGAAAATCAAAGAACGCTACCGATCCATTCTTATTGAACGATACAAGCAAATTCATTACTCAGAGCTTAGAATATTACCTGAGCAACAACGCCCCCGGCGGTACTGTATTCTTCTTCTACAAGTGGTACCCCATGCAATTCAAAAGTGGAGCCATCGATGAGAAGCGGATGGAAGCCCTGCTAAACAATCCACCAAAAACCATTAGCCACCGTTTGATTGGCATGTTGATGGATCATGCAGGTAATAAATATCCAAAAAATGCTACCTTAAAAAAGCATCGCATGGCTATTTACTCGCAATGGATCAAACAACCCATCGCCTATTACGATTGGCAGCGCATTATAACATTAAGCGATTCTGTCGTGAAGGACTTCCCAAAAAACACCACCCTAAAACCCCAACAACAGCAATTATTGGCTAGGGGCATTGATTCATTGACAAAACACGGTCAAATGGATTTGGCTTGGGGACTTTATTATCGACTTCAAAAGGAGAATCCGAAATTTGCGACGTTAAACAAACTTCAGATCAGTTTGGCGAAAGCAGATTTCGAGAAACGTTTCAAAGGAAGCAAAATCGCCTATTCTAAAATCAAAGGCAAACAAGTTTCTAACACGGGTTGGTCGGGCATCGTAAAGACTTGTACCCCAGGAACCTTGCCAGATAGTACCAATCAAAAAATCACCAATCGGATCAATTACTTCCGTCAGAACGCTGGAATTCCTAATACAGTAAGGTTGGATGAAGACAAGCAAATTGCCTGTTTGGCTGCCGCCACGATGTATGCACCCATTGGCGTATTTAGTCGCGAACCCAAACCCGAGACCCATAAGTGTTTTTCTCAGCCTGCCGCCGATGCCGCCGCCTATGGCCAAGCCATTTTGGAATCAAATCCTGCACAGAGTGTCACGGTGCTCATGAGCGACAACAAAAGCGACGAGATGTATAACCGTCGTTTAATTACCCATCCTGGATTAACTAACTATGGATATGGTTGCGCCGACAATAATTCTGTTTTTTGGATGGCCGATAAGTCGTTGTTAAGAATCGATTCTGCTTATTACAAAGATCATTTCGTGACATGGCCCGCGGCGGGTGCCTCACCAACCATGCTTGCTTTTGATAAATGGAGCTTTTCTATACTACAGCCGCTTGCAGAAGCAACAGTATCAATGACTTCCACCAAACATGGCAAAGTAGAATGTGACGTGCGCGAAGAAGCTGGAAATGGGCTTGGGCTTCCAACTTTGGTGATTGTTCCGCTAGGCATGCCCAAATGGGAAACGGGCGATGTAATCAAAATAACGGTTACCCTAAAAAATAAAAAAGTATATACCTACTCAACTGAGTTGTTCTAATTGCTTTATTCCTATTATTTCATTACCTTTGCAGTCCTTTTTTAGGATCCTTTCTGCACGCGTGGCGTAATTGGTAGCCGCACCAGACTTAGGATCTGGCGCCGTAAGGTGTGTGGGTTCGAGTCCCTCCGCGTGCACTACTCCCCTCCAATTGTTGCTATTAGGCAATGTGGCGGGGATTTTCATTTTATCACATCACCCAATAGAAAAAAAGCAATATTGTGAATATTCAACTCGAAAAACACGACGATCTTAACCTTACTGTCATCATTGCACTTGGCAAATCAGATTACCAAGAAAAGGTAGAAAAAGAAGTAAAACGCATTCAGAAAACCGCCAATATCAAAGGTTTCCGTCCAGGAAAAGCCCCTATGGGAATGGTTCATAAATTGTATGGCAAAGGAATTCTAGCCGACGAAATTCAGCGTATGGCATCCGACGCGATGAACAACTACATCGAAGAGAACAAATTGGATATTCTAGGCTACCCCATCGCAAGTAATAAAGTAGAAAGCGAAATTGATATCGACGGTAGTGAAGATTTTACGTTTGCTTTTGATTGTGGTTTGGCGCCTCAATTTGAACTTAGTGTTTCTAAAAAGGATACTTTGGAGCAATTTGATATTACCGTTACCGATAAAGAAGTTACAGACGATATCAATTACTCTAGAAAGCGTCATGGCAAAATGGTTGATATCGAAGCAGCAGAAGAGGAAGATATCATCTACGCAAATGTCAATGAGTTGAATGAAGATGGAAGTATTTTGGATGGCGGCTTAACCGATAAAAACATCAGCTTCGTATCGTCTTTGATCGAAGATAAGAAAGTAAAAGATTCTGTTTTGGGCAAAAAAGTGGGCGACCAGTTCAATGCCGATATCAAAACATTGCTCAACAATAACGAAACCGTTATTTCCAATACATTGGGAATCGCAAAAGAGGGCGTGAACGACCTTAGCAGCAATTTCAGTGTCACCGTAACTGAAATCAAACGCAGAATCGATGCAGAAATCAACGAGGAATACTATAAAGAAGTTTTTGGCGACTTAGAAATCCCTTCAAGCGAAGAAGAATACCGCGAAAAGATCAAAGCGAATTTAGAAAACTACTACCGCAATGAATCTGAACTTTGGTTAGACCATCAAATTGGTCATTTGTTGATGGAGAAGCACAATATCAACTTGCCCGATGAATTCTTAAAGCGTTGGTTAATCACTACCAAAGAAAACGAATATACTTTTGAGAACATCGACGAGAAATATGCGGAAGAGAAAAGTGCATTGCAACGTCGTTTGGTAATCGATAAAATTGCTGCCCAATCAGATTTGAAGAGCACTGAAGCAGAAATTAGAGAAGAAGCACGCATTTATTTCCACGGATTATACCGACAGTACGGATTAAATATCCCAATGAACGACGCATTCTTGGACGAAAGCATCAACAAGAAACTTGCAGAACGCGAATTTGTAATGCAGATGGCAGACCGCGTTATTTATCGCAAAGCCTATGATGCAGTAAAAGAATTAATTACCATCAAAGCAAAGAAAATCAGCGTTGAAGATTATTTCACACAAGTAAATGCGCACAAATCTGCGCATGGTGAATAACCTTTTCTATATTTGATTTGTTAAATAACCACAACAACATGGACTACGGTAAAGAATTTGAGAAATACGCGACCAAGCACTTGGGAATAAGCAGCCTAAAGATGGATAATTACACCAAACTGGTTTCTCAGAGTGGTGGTATCTACGGATTAACCCCTAACATCATCGAAGAACGACAGATGAACGCGAGCGTCATTGATATTTTCTCTCGTTTGATGATGGACCGAATCATTTTCTTAGGTGTTCCCATTTACGAAGATGTTGCCAATATCATTATGGGTCAGTTGTTGTTTTTGGAAAGTGCGAATTCAAACCGCGACATTCAAATTTATATCAATAGCCCAGGTGGAAGTGTTTATGCAGGCCTAGCGATTTACGATACAATGCAGTACATCAGTTCTGATGTTGCTACCATTTGTACTGGAATGGCGGCAAGTATGGGTGCTGTTCTAATGTGTGCTGGAGCCCACGGAAAGCGCACTGCTCTTCCCCACTCTCGCATCATGATTCACCAACCATTGGGTGGCGCGCAAGGTCAAGCTTCAGATATTGAAATCACTTATAAAGAAATCAGTAAATTGAAGAAAGAATTGTACGATATCATCTCTAATCACTCCGGACAGCCTTTTGATAAAGTAGAAAAGGATTCTGATCGTGATTATTGGATGACAGCCGAAGAGTCAAAAGCTTACGGCATGATCGATGAAGTGCTCGGACGTCGCACTAAATAATCTCGCATGAAGGCGAAAGACCCCAATTGTTCCTTCTGCGGTCGCAAAAAAAGCGAATCGTTGATGCTTATTTCCGGTTTAGATGGTCATATTTGTGACCATTGCGCCGAACAAGCGAATAATATCGTAGAGAAAGAACTTGGAGGTTCTCCAGAATCTATCACTGATATCAATAGTACATCGGGCGAAAAAGGTGGCAAAAAGCTCCCTACGCCCATCGAAATCAAAGAACACCTCGATCAATATGTAATTGGACAAGACCAGGCAAAGCGCACGCTGAGTGTGGCCGTCTACAATCATTACAAACGATTAAATAGCAAAAAAAATAGCAAGAAGTCAGACGATGTGGAAATTGAAAAGTCCAACATCCTGATGATCGGTGAAACCGGGACCGGCAAAACACTTTTGGCGAAAACCTTGGCGAAAATCCTTGATGTACCCTTTTGTATTGCCGATGCAACCGTTTTAACCGAAGCGGGTTATGTGGGCGATGATGTGGAGAGTATCCTTAGTCGTTTACTTCAAGTGGCCAACTACAAACCCGAATTGGCAGAACGTGGCATTATCTATCTCGATGAAATGGATAAAATTAGTCGCAAAGGCGACAATGCTTCTATCACGAGAGATGTCAGCGGCGAAGGAGTTCAGCAAGGTTTACTTAAGATTTTAGAAGGTACGATTTCTAATGTCGCTCCAGAAGGTGGCAGAAAACACCCCGACCAAAAGTATATTAAAGTTGATACCACCAACATCCTATTCATTTGTGGTGGCGCATTTGATGGCATCGAGAGAATCATTTCTAGGCGCGTTCAAAAGCAAGAATTGGGTTTCAAAAGCAGCCTAAATCGCGAAATTCAAGACAAAAAGCTACTCAGTTTGGTATCACCTCCCGATTTGAGAGCTTTTGGATTAATTCCAGAATTGATTGGTCGACTACCCATTTTAACAGCCCTTGAACCGCTAGATAAACCGGCATTGAAATCCATTTTATCTGACCCCAAAAATGCCCTATTAAAACAATATCAGCACCTATTCTCATTGGATAATATCAAATTATCATTAGAAGACGATGCAATTGATTTTATCGTCGATATGGCCTTTGAAAACAAGTTGGGCGCCCGAGGATTGAGAGGTATTTGCGAATTGATACTACAGGATTTCATGTTCGAAGCCCCATCACAAAAAGGCAAATCAGAATTGATCATTACCAAAGCCATCGCCGAGGAAAAATGGAATCGGGCTGATAGCCAAAAATTTGCATCCTAATTTCTTAACTTCTTGTGATCTAATAATGATGCTTTTGTGAATCATTAACAAATTCCAAGCACCTACACTATCGCACATCCTCAAGGTTAATCCAAAATCCCACATTTTTGGGTAAATTGCAATCCTCTTATGGAAAAGAATAACAAAGGTGTAATGACCGCTTGGACAATGTATGACTGGGCGAATAGCGTTTACTCACTCAGCATATCGTCTGCCATCTTCCCCACGTTCTATGAAAGCTTCACCCCTAAGCACATAGAAGTAATGGGAATGGACTTCAAAAACACCGCTTTATATAGCTATTGTTTGAGTTTTGCTTTCCTAATCAACGTATTGCTAGTGCCACTATTATCTGGTATCAGCGACGCTTCCGGAGCCAAGAAACCCTTTATGCGATTTTTTGTCATCCTTGGCAGTTTGGGATGTAGTGCCTTGTATTTCTTCAACGGCCACAATTACACGTTTGGCCTAATAAGTTTCATGATTGCAACCTTGGGTTTTGCCGGTAGTTTGGTATTCTACAATGCCTACCTACCTGAAATTGCGACACCCGACAAGTTCGATAAATTATCAGCTCGTGGATTCACCATGGGTTATATCGGCTCCGTTTTGATGTTGATATTCAATTTGCTGTTATTAATTAAGCACGATTGGTTCGGATTGCCTTCGCCAAAAACAAGCCCTCTGCCTTTTCAAGTGGGTTTTGCAACAGTTGGAATCTGGTGGCTGGGATGGTCGTTTTGGCCCTTATTAAAACTCCCTGGCAAATTAGAAGCAAAAGCGAAAGTGAGCATCTGGAACGGCTACCGCGAAATTCGCAACGTATTTCAGGAAGTCAAAAAAATGAAAGCCGTCAAGATCTTTTTGGGCTCCTTCTTTGTCTATACGATGGGCGTTCAAACCGTAATTTATGTCGCCGCACTTTTTGGAAAAAACGAACTCAAATTGGAATCCGAGGACATGCTTAAAACAATCCTATTGATTCAACTTATTGGAATTGCAGGCGCGTTCTTCTTTGCATGGGCCGCCAAAAAACTGGGAAACAAACCTGCATTATTTATCAGCTTAAGCATTTGGACACTGAGTTGTATTTTGGCGTACCAATTAGAACCCCAGAAACCCAATCAGTTCTTTGCCTTAGCTTGTCTAATCGGAACTGTAATGGGCGGTATTCAGAGTTTATCTAGAGCCACTTACGCAAAGCTAATTCCGGGCGATCACGACAATACCTCCTATTTTAGCTTCTTCGAAGTCACTGAAAAACTCGCTATCGTTTTGGGCACATTTGCTTGGGCCATGATTGATAACGTAACAGGAAACATGAGGAACAGCATTTTACTGCTCATGGTGTTTTTTATCATTGGTATCTGTATTCTCTACTTCCTACCAACCGACAAAATCAAATCGGAGAAATTATCTCAGCAGGGAAATTGATCCGCTATACTCATACTTCTTCTCATCGAGGCTGTAGAGTTTAAGCGTATACATATAGACCCCATCTTGACAATCAGCTCCGTTGGCACGGCCATCCCAACCTTTTAACAAATCGTTGGTTTCATACAATTTCTCACCCCAACGATTGAATATCACCATGGTTGCATTTCTATAATTCATTGCAACCGGAGCAAAGGTGTTGTTTTTGTTTGGACCCGCGTTATCAGGAGTAAAGGCGTCAGGAATAAATACAATGATATCCGGACCGATATAAACCAGTTTTGTAGCAGTATCCGCACAACCCCTATCTGACTTCACAATCAACGTAATTGTATAAGTTGCTGTATCCTTTCCGTAAGAGTAGAATGCATTTTTCAACGTAGACGTATCATCCATCTTCGTTGGATCACCAAAATCCCATGCATAATTCAAATTGGCACCAAAAACACTAGAATTGATGCTACTACTGTTCAACATTCTAAACTTAGGCAATGCAACCGTTGTCTTGGTTGGATCCGTATTGAACGATGCCACCGGAATTGGATAAGCCTCTACGTTGGCGGCACTGGTATCTTTACAATTACCCGAAGTATTGGTAGCAATCACGCGGACATTATACTTTCCTTGGGTGGGATATTTGACATCCGCAGGATTTTGAACGTTGGCAGTATCACCATTGCCAAAGTCCCAACGATAAGCCATTTGATTGGCTGGAATTCCTCTATTGTCATTAACGGTCCATGTGGTATTCAATGGAATACAACCCGATTGGTTATTAATAACCGACAAGTCTGGATATTGATGCAAAATAATTTCGATACTATCCGATGCCGGCGGACAAACATCACCCGCAATTGGAGTGGTTGTCACTTTCAAGAAAGCACCCTTTTGAATCTTATCAACAGCACCATGAACATAAAGGACATTTTCCGAGGTGCTTCCGGTACCAAAAGTACCATCACTCAACGATCCGTCTAGATGTTTTTGCATTGTCCAAGATACTTTTGTATCGCAATACTTGGAGCTACTTTGAAGCGCAAACGGACTGCCTTCACAAGCACTTGCGGGTTTGCTCGTGGTAATGCCAATCGTTGGCTGATTTCTAACAAACACCTGATATACTTCAGTATCAGAACATCCATTATTATCGGTGTAGGTAAATCTAAAGGAATGTGGACCTTCAATATTATTAGCCGTTCCAGTAGAGAATGGTTTAAATGTAGAAGTACCTGTCACTGAGACGCCAACACTCGTGCCTGTCCAAATACCCGTCGCGCTGGCAGGCTTGGTCTGTGTTGCATTGATTCGTGTATTCAAATCTAATGGTGTACCGCTTGCGCAAATCGTTGTAGGGGCCAATAAAACTGCATTTGGCGTGTCGTTCACGTAAATATAAAAACTATCCTCCTTCAAACATCCCGTTGCCGCATTGCCATATTTAATCAACCAAGTACCTGTTCCAAATGAAGGTAAAAACTTGTGTCCTTTAATTAGCGATGTACTCGTTACTTTAGGATCTAGACGGTTATAGTTATATTCAATGATTTGATACTTTGAACCATCGTTATCACGCGCTTGATTGCCGTTTACTTTAATGAAATCATACAACTCCATGGTATCCCAATTCACACACACAGGATTTGGCGACGTC
Organism: Flavobacteriales bacterium; assembly: GCA_947464515.1. Classification (GTDB taxonomy): domain Bacteria; phylum Bacteroidota; class Bacteroidia; order NS11-12g; family UBA955; genus UBA955. Next base: position 8,123 of record CANHXF010000010.1, on the reverse strand, counting down.
ACTTTTACCGTTGGTTCTGCGATGATTTTAATGTCAACAGAATCACAAGTTAAACAACCGGTTAACTGATCTTCAACACACAACTGGAATTTATAATCTCCTTGATAAAAATCTTCGGTAGGATCACCAAATCTAAAGACCCAATCGGGAGTTCCAAAGGGATTGTCATTTGAAATAATCTTAGAGGGATCAACGCCACCCGGTGTTCCGTTTTTCATAACAGTCCAATCCAACCTGATTCCAATTTTCACTTTAGGCCTAAGCGTGATTTGATCCATTTTGATTGAGCCCAAATCTTGACAGAAAATACTATCTCTAATATCAACCATCGGGTTACCATTGATTCTTTGAATTACACTATCAATATTCACACAACCATTGGTATCGGTATAGGCCGCATAAATTTTAGCCTGGAAACTATTTCCATTCTGAAGTTGCGTATTATTCAAGAACGTCGTTCTAAACAAATGTCGTCCGGTTGTAAGCGAATCAACATAGTTTCTAGCAAATCCTGGACCAGGGGCAGTAGAAGTGGTTGGTTTCGAATTTACATTGTTTGGAGTTTTATTTTCAAACGCCCAAATTCGAGTTTTCACTTCTTTTCCTTTGCTAAAGAAAGGGTTCACTTCAATATCACCGTAGACAAAACACTGAGCTTTCAAAGGTTTTGGATCCCATTTCACTGCAGGTAATGTATTTACTTTTACTCTGATTGTATCAATTTGCTGACATTCATGTCCACTTTGATTCACCTTGGTCATCAAGGAATAATAAAAATACTGAGCAAATCCACTTGGAGCGTTGGTATTTTTCGGGGTAACCAAATATTTGGCATTATTTCCGAGGGTTTTAGCGCCGGTAATGTCGACCCAAGTATAATCTCCCGTCAGAGCTGCAGGTTTGTGAGATGCAGTCAATTCGATTGACTTTTGATGACAGATCACAGTATCATTACCGGCCCTGCTTTTCACTGTATCATTTACAAACAATTCCACAGTATCGGTCATGGTACACTTCCACTTTTTCTCCATCACACGCACGATGTACTTCCCTTTCACATTCTTGGTTACAAAACGCGTAGTATCACCAGAATTCCATAGATATTTAACAGAATCGGCATTCTGACCATCAAATGTGACTGTTTCATAGGTACAAATTCGCTGATCTGGCCCCAAGCTTACTTTGGGTAAAGGTTTGACATAAATTGATGCGGTATCATAGAAAATGCAACCATCGCCATCCGTGATCTTAATTCTCAATGTAGAGTCACGATTAATGTTTGGGATTGACAACACTTGCAATGTATCGCCAGATACATGTGTCTCAGATTTCCATGCTGCCTTTGATCCCGTATCCTTCACGATACGCGTCCAATAGTATTTGAAAGGCGCCTTGCCAAACAGAACATTTGCATTCAGCTTCATTGTGGTGGCAAAACACGCAAACGTATCGGCCTTGGCCATGACTACCTGCGGCGGGTCCGGGATAATAACGGTATCTCTGTAAATCGTTGGGCAGTTTTCGGAATTATTAACTGTATGAACGATGATGTATTTACCGCCCCTATAAAACGTCATTGTATCGGATTTTTTGGTACTGTAAAAAATCTCGCCTTTACCCATACTGTCGCGTACACTCCATTTAAATGATGGAACCCCTTTGAATGATGCGCCAACTGTTGCAGCCATTGCAAATCTTCCACATTTTAATTGTGTATACGTACGCTTACTAAAAGCCCTAGGATTCACTTTTACTTTAAAAGCGCGAATTGATGTCGATGGCTTTGGACAATGTTCATCAGACACGGTAACGGTAAATGAATACGCAACATCAGACGCCATACCAACGGAGGGGGTCCACTCAAAATCAGCATAGGCCTTCCTCTTTTCTGGCCAATCGGTCTTTTTAGCTATAGTAAATTTTGCCCCTGGAATCCCTTTATTCCATTTCATTGTTGTGGTATCAGGGACTTTTTGATAAGGGGAAAACGTTTCATCTTCCGAAGAAACTTTGAATTTTATCGTTTCTCCCTCACATACTTTGTAAGAATATGGACCTTCCACCGTAGGGGCATTGTTGTAACCACAGTCGTCTTTGACGACAATCTGCATATCACGCCGCGTTTTCCCGACCCATCGCCAGACATTATTTGTATCTCGCCGCCATTCCGTTATTACCAAAACTAAAACCGCAACTTCATCACATTTTGTGGGTGTAAAAATCAAATCCCCAGTACCTGTATCCATCGAAAATCCGCGTGGCGGCTTCGTCTTGGTATTAGGTGCACATTTGATTGATGTAGGCGGAACACAATAAGGCGTAACGGGATATTGATATGAATATGGCGACGTATAAGGAACTGAAGTATTGGGCACACCGCTCAACGCCGCAGCCATTGAATACGATAAAGAATCATAATCAATTGTGTCAATCGCACCATTGTTGTAATAGTAAGCCTGGTTACAACACGCATATCCGATTGGCACATTCGATAACGTAGGCGAAGTATTACACTTATTCTTTGACTTGTTTATGTTGCAAACATTAATTGTTGCTGTTGTCCAGAAATCAGCCCATGTAGCACCCGTTGTAATCGCTGCATTTCTACAACACTGGTTGTAAGCAAATGTCAGATCACAATAAGTAGTTCCTATTCCCAAACCTGTGAAAGGCGCCTTAGAGATATCAAAACTCGCCTCATATGTATGCTCCTCTACTCCATCACCCGTATAGTTTGTATTTGTTGGACTACAAGGACTATTTGCGGTGGAACAACGCGGGGTAATGTCCCTGATTCCTGTACGCGTCATTCCCAGCGAATATCTACTTGTCGACATACCCTGATTATTACCAGCATACCAATACAACAAACTCCAACTCGGTGGAGCCGCTGCACCCCTACAATCTCTATAAAACTTAATAATCAGTTTATACTTTCCACTACCCAAACAAACGTAGCTCATGTCTGCCCCCATTACGTGGTCGGCCTTCAGCGTTTGCTGACTAGAGACAAACAATACCAATAACACCAAAAGATGTTTGACATTGTATTTCCCAAGGATTGATAGTAATCGTTTTACCATACTATTGTATTTTACGAATCTAATTATTTAATGAAAGATTTCAAGAATAACTTTTTGCATTTATCGCAACAAAAAGTTAACAAAATGCCTTGAAAACCAATCAACAAATAGAAAGACACCATATCTAAGTGATTTGTGGCCTTCAAATGCACACGATTATTAGAAAAAATGCCGGAATTATTTCCCGAATTTCAATACTTGCTGCATCGTCTGCCAAACCTTCATTTTTTGCTCTTTACTATCGCACATACTTGTAAAGGCAGGAAATCTTAGCATCACACCTCTTTCCGTGGGTTTCACGCCATAAAGGCCAGGCACTCCCGCAATTTCAAGGTCCGTCCAAACAAAAATTACCGGGGCCAAGCAATCCCCCAAAATCTCGGGCGAATAAGACACACTCCCTATCGAATACACTTTCTCAATATCTTCCGGAATTACAGATTCTTGATTGATTTTTACGGCCGACATAAGTTTGGTGTATGCCAAATTGATTTCCGATGAAAATTGCTCATCGCGCTGATCAAAAAATAAATTGATAATTGATAACTGTATCATTCCTTCTTCTAAATTGGGATTCACAACTACAGATTCACCAACAACCAACGACTCAGATTCAGCTACCACTTCCTCCTTAAAATAATACACACCCCCAGAAAAGATATCGGTTAGATGCAAAGGATTTTCAACAAATTGGTGATTTTCTGACATAGCGATTGAAATTGGATTAATTTTGTATTTGATGAGTGTCGAAATTACAATTGAAAAAACACAAAATAGTAGAATTGATCAATTTGATCCAGAAAATATCGGTTTTGGTAAAATTTTCACCGACCACATGTTCTTGGCAAATTGGGATGGCACTACCTGGACGAACCCTAGAATTGTCCCTTATGGCCCGCTATCATTGAGTCCAGCAACCAGCGCTATCCATTACGGGCAGTCGATTTTTGAGGGAATGAAGGCATTTATCAACAAAAAAACCGGCAAGCCCATGCTCTTCAGACCAAGGGAAAATGCCAAAAGATTAAACCGATCCGCTGAAAGAATGGTCATGCCAAGCGTTCCAGAAGACCTATTTATGGACGGATTAAAAAAGCTCATTTCCATTGATTCTGCATGGATTCCCAATACCGAAGGGGGTTCATTGTATATCAGGCCTTTTATGTTTGCCACTGACGATTTTATTGGTGTAAAACCCTCTGAGCATTACATTTTCGCCATTTTCTGTTGCCCAGTTGGCCCATACTATACCAAGGCTCTTAAAGTTAAAGTAGAAGAAGAATTCTCTCGAGCGGCTCCAGGCGGTGTAGGTTTTACCAAATGCGCAGGAAATTATGGCGGTGCGATGTACCCTACCCTGCAAGCCCAAAAGGAAGGTTATGACCAGGTATTGTGGACCGACCCCTTGACCCACACGTTGGTGGAAGAAACAGGAACCACCAACCTATTCGCCGTTTTCGAAAACGAAATCGTCACGCCAGCATTGGGTAGCACGCTGCTTTCGGGTATTACTAGAGACAGTGTCATCAAAGGATTGACCCATTTAGGCCATCCGGTAACCGAGCGAAACCTTTCGGTTAATGAACTCAAAGAGCAGTTGAATGCAGGCACATTAAAAGAGATTTTCATTACCGGTACGGCAGCTACATTGATCAAAATACAAGGTTTTGGACATCAAGGTACCTACTTCGAAGTACTCGACCAAGGTGATTCTGCCGTGTCAGACAGCATAAAAAACTGGCTCGATGCAGTTCGATTGGGTGAGTCAGAAGATGTTTTTGAGTGGAACGAATCGGTTTAATCCGAAATCTACCAATTACTTAACCCTGAATCAATTGGGGTGTTAGTTTGATAATTTTAAAACTTACGGACAACCGTCATTCCGAAACCGGTCAGTATTTTACTGTAAGTACGCTTCCCTGATTTATCATAGAACGAATGCAACATCGCATTGGGTTCAAGCACTAATGTCCAATCGGTAGAAAGTGCGAAACTCGGTCCAAATGCCAACTTCGCATCCATACAAAACATTCTTTGTTGTGAAATTGAATGGTATTCGGTTTTTGTGAAGTAATCGCCCGTTGTTTTTGTTGTGATACCGGGATTCAATTGTGCTGCCAATCGCCAAGCCACTTTGCCTAACATCAAATTATATCGCATCGCCAAAGGCAAACTCACCTTGTCGATTTTGTATTGAATATCGCCTGTAGTAAGTTTTACATCAATAACTTCGGAGGTATCGTACACTCTAACCGTTTGAACGGGAGGAATCATCACCACCAAATCGTATGAATCAATGAGTATCTTGCGCTCGGATTGAGTCAATTGCCACTCTCCATTCCCAATCCATTCTCCGTAGCTAATTCCTGTACCCAACATAATTCCATTACCCAAATCCCTCAAAATCAGGCCTTGATAATTGGCATGGTACATAGTTCCCAAAACACTTAACGCATTTTTATTGTCGAAATCCACAATGACTTTACTGCCAGTAGTCGCCCCCATTTCACCATACCACTTAGAGCGATATCTTGCAGGGTCCCAAGCCTTTTCGTATTCTCCCTCAGGAATTTCGATGAACTCTTCTTTCATCTTACTCATCCCGATCGAAACAGGATAAATGCCACGCGGATCGCAGTACATCAATTGATTCTCCGCATTATGAATCATGTCGACCAAGTTCGCGTCAACTGATTTATCTATTGACGATATCCTCGCCGCAGCGGCTTCTTCAACGACATTCACTGGAGCGTTTATTGATGGTAGTTCAGCCTTCAGGAAATTCCCTTCCAACGAGTTGGTTGTAAGGATTTCATTATTGGGAGCAAGAATTTGAGAATTAACAGCATTAGAAGCTTTACGTGATCTAGCGCTGGTGTTATTCGATGAAATATTTTCACGATAAATTCCTGCGCCTTGAATCGACTCAGACTTTTCGTTTTGATTCTTGGCAAATGACTTCTTATTGGGTTTAACGACCACTTGTTTCAATGAAACTTGTGGTGATTTTACCGCGGAATTAGAATCAGAAAGTAACATGTAACCTAAGCCAGCCGACAAAAACAATCCTGCAACAACTGCAACTGATGGCAACCAGAAGATAACGCGGCGTTTCTTTTTCTCGCGCTTCTTCATTACCGCCTCAAAAGTGACACGATCGTTGAAAGGCGATTCGAGATCTTGGAATTTGTCTCTTAAAGTTTGGTTGAAACGATTTTCTTCCATCACGATTAAGCTTGCGCCCCTCCTTCCGATTTATCTATTTGAATTTGTAATGCCTTACGAGCTTTCGCAAACTGCGAACGACTTGTCCCCTCATCAATCCCCAACATCTCACTAATATCTTTGTGGTTGTACCCCTCAATTGCATATAAATTAAATACGGTTCGATACCCTACCGGCAAAGCCTCAACCATTTTCATGATGTGCTGAACCTGTAAATTATCAAATGCATCATCCTTAAAACCAATTCGATATTCATCGTCAGAGATCGACGTCCAAATGTGCTTCCGTGCCCTGATTTTATTAATACATAAATTCACCGAAACCCTACGCATCCAAGTTTCCAATGAACTTTGGAACCGGAAATTCTTTAGGTTGTCGTATATTTTTACGTAGGCTTCCATGAGGGCGTCTTCAGCTTCTTCTTGGCTATTACAGTATCGCAAACACAACGACATGAGTTTTTTTGAGTATCGATCCCAAAGTTCGCGCTGGCAAATACGATCCTCGCGAATACATCCTTCTACCAGTTCTTTCTCCGTCATTCGATATCCATAAACACATTGTCAATTGCTTGATGCCCCCTTTAGACATATAAAAAATCTATTTCGTGGCTTGGCAATTACATTTTTTTATTGATGCGCAATATCGCAAAGTAAACCATTGTTTTCCACAACCCTCGGGAGAAATTAATAAAATACAATGGTTGGGATTTCGTTGATTTGTAAGATGGTAAGGAATTGGTTGTTGGCATTGCTTTGTTTCGTTGGATTTAATCCATTTGAAATACATGCTCAATCAAAAATAGATTTCCGAAATGGATTTTACCATAGCCAAGAAGGGCTTGCTTTTGCCGAGAAATTAGCCGCTTCCCTTACATTTAAACAACAATTGGCTCAAACACTCATGGTACCAGCCTGGTCGAGAGAGGCGCTCATCGACGAACCCCTTGATTCAGCAAAGTTTCAAAAATCGTTACTGTATCAAATACGAGAATTGGGCGTTGGAGGCATCATTTTCTTCCAAGGCAGCCCCCTTAACGAAATCTACCAAACCAATTATTACCAGCAAGAATCCGCCATACCCCTTTTAATCGGCATCGATGGTGAATGGGGTCCGGCGATGCGTTTGACAGGAATGGAGAAGTTTCCTTTTCAACTCACGCTGGGTGCGACGCGAAACCGACAGCTAGCGTATCAAATGGGCTTGTCGATGGCTGCGCAGTGCAAACGATTGGGCATTCACATCAATTTCACCCCTTCCGTGGATGTAAATACCGAACTCAATAACCCCATCATCGGATTTAGAAGCTTTGGATCAAACGCAGAAGAAGTTTCTACTATTGCTAGCGGATTAACAGAAGGACTTCAAACCGGTGGCGTACTTGCATCGGCAAAACACTTTCCTGGACATGGCGATACCAAAACAGATTCTCATTTGGATTTACCCGTTGTATTAAAGAGTAAATCAGACATTGAGCAAATCGATCTTCCTCCATTTACCAAACAAATTAGACAAGGTGTAGCCTCTGTGATGGTCGCCCACCTTCGGATTCCGAGCATCGATACATCAAAATTGCCCTGCTCCATTTCGCCGTATTTTGTCAAAAAATGGCTCCGACAAGACCTAGGTTTTCAAGGCTTAATTATCACCGATGCCTTAAACATGAAGGGCGTGGCGAAAATGGGTAGCCCAGCCGATGTCGCTTTGTTGGCACTCAAAGCCGGTAACGACATTATCCTTTTCCCTGAAGATGTCAATGGCTTCTTGGACTCCGCAGTTAAGGCGAAAGCCAAAGGCGAGATTGACAGTGCGGAG
>CANHXF010000009.1 GCA_947464515.1 Flavobacteriales bacterium | reverse complement strand
TGAAGCGGATTGCCTTGGGCATCTGTCACCGACAATACATTGGCGCCGTATCCGGCAAGTTTCGCTTTCACATCCAACCCATCGATTTGTCCGGGAGTGATAGGCAGACTCTTTCCGCTTTCGTTAAAATAGTTATTCTCTCCATTAGGACTGTGCTCGTTTTCATCAAGTTGCAACCACAAATAGGTCAACACATCAGGGGAGTTATTGAAGTAGGTGATGGTTTCTTCTCCGTGTAAGTATTGCTTTTTCTCGTCTAATGTCGCCTGGATTTTATAATCCGCACGCTGCTGCCAATACTCATGACCTGGTGCACCAGAGGCGGTACGATAAGTGTTTGCATCAGGCAAAATCGTACCCAATTGTTCAAATTTGTTACCGTGATTGGAAGTGGGATTGTTTTGAAGATTTTGGGCATTCGCAACGGCGAAGAATAACGCAAAAGACAAACAAAGGGAGTAGAGTTTTTTCATCAAATTAGAATTTTCGTCCCCTAGCAAAAGGGACATTTTACAAAAATACACAAAACGCATTAAAACATGGCATGAGCTCGTTCAAACATGAGCCAAAGTGCAACAAAACCCACTGGAATGGCGATGCCACGAACCAGATAAAATCGAGGGATGTGCGCATATTCGTTGAGGGAGGTAATTGTAACAAGTGAAAACAACACAATCACTATCTGACCTACTTCTAGGCCCAAATTAAAGAACAGTAAGGGTTGCAAAATATCGGCTTGGGAACCGAGTAGAGAACGCAGCATATTGCTAAAACCAAGGCCATGAATCAGGCCAAAAAGCAAGGTTATAGCGTATACTTTTTGATCATTTTGATACGATTTATTCTCGTTTTTTTCTACCTGAATCCATCGGAAGATGGCGGAAATCAAGATTGTAAGTGGGATCGCAAATTCGATCAAAGAACTTGGCAATCGAATGATATTCAAAACACTAAGCGCCAAAGTGATGCAATGTCCAATGGTAAATGCGGTGATCAAAATCAACCAATCCCAGTTGCGAAAACTATACACACTGCAGAGAATCAACAAAAACAGCATATGGTCGTATCCGGCCAAATCAGTGATATGCTCAAAGCCCGTTTGAAACCATAAAATATTTTCACCCATTGATGTTACCTTTGTTAGGCAAAGTTCGATTTATTATGTCGCTTTTTAAACACTCAACCACTCGCCTAAGAATTTTCCTAGCAAATTTCACAATTGCTTTGGCATTGGTTGTTGTGGGCAGTGCGACACACCCCTATTATGTCGGTGTAACTGAAGTGAGCATCGAGACGGCAAAAAAAGACATCCGAGTGAGCTGCAAACTCAACATGAACGATGTCCAACTGAATCTTTCGCAAACCGCAGGCAAAGCCATCGATTTAAGCACAATTACACCAGCCAACCAACTATCGTTATCAGCATTAATACAAGCGGGGCTTTCAGTGCAAGTAGGGAGCAAACGAATCAACCTCGCATTTTTGGGTTATTCGATAGAAGACGATGCCATTTGGTGTTTCTTGGAGGCAAAAAACATCAAATACTACCCTCGAATTTCTGTTTGCAACAATTTACTATACAATCAGTTTGAATCCCAAACCCATTTCATTCATTGCACAGTAAACGGTGGTAGGAAAAGTAGCAAGTTAGTAAATCCGGAATCATGTGCCACGTTTGTATATTAGCTTTCGAAATTCAATTCCTATGCTAATTTTCTGACCGATTGGCACAAAAAAACACTCAGAATTATCATTAAAAAGTCATGAATGATATAAATTCAACAAAACATAAGCACACGGACAACAAAACTTAAACAAAGAAGGTCTAACTTCGTGTTAGAGAAACAACTCATGAAAAAAACGATACAATTCTTCACTTTGGCTTTGATATTCCTTCTTGGAAATTCAGCCCAAGCGCAAACCGCGGCCCGCATGAAAGTGGGTATCACCACCAACTGTTTAACTGCAGTATTTGTTACAGAAGGAACATTGGTAGCGGATTCTTGCGCAACTGTTAAATGGACTGTTAACAATGGCACATCTTCTGTTGCTACTGGCAGCAAAGCCACTTACACTTTTTCAGCGGCAGGAACCTACACGGTTTGCGCGAAATTGTTAAACACGTGTAAAAAGTTTGATACATCAATTTGTACCACGGTTACCGTTGTATCATGTGATTGCAAACTAACCACTGAGTTTTCTTTCAAAAACGATTGCAAAAAAGGATTTTTTGTCGCTTCATCAAATCAAAAAGGAGCGACCTATACTTGGAACTTTGGCGATAAAACGGAAGGCAAAGGAACCGACCCAACCCACACTTACATGTCTGAGGGTGTTTACAAAGTTTGTGTTACAGCTTCATGGAAAGATTCAGCAACTGGAAAAGTTTGTACAGCCACTTTCTGTAAAGAAGTAAAAATCAGCTGTGGAACACCTTGTGATTTAAAAGGCGAAATTGGATTCACCAACACCGGTGGCAAGTTCCGCTTTAAAGCTAGCAGCAATAGTGGATACAGTTATGAGTGGAGTTTTGGCGATGGCCAGACGGGCAAAGGCATCGACCCTTACCACGAATACGCGAAACCAGGAACGTATACAGTTTGTGTGACAATTACAGACAAGACAGGCAAGTGCAAGATCAAAATCTGCAAAACCGTTGTCGTTACTAGCCCTTGTAACTTAATTGGCTCTTACAGTTGGAAAAAATTAAACGATAGTACGTACAAATTCTATGCGACATCAAACGGAGGAACAGGAACAACATACACTTGGTCTTGGGGCGATGGAACTACCTCTACAGGCGGCGATCCTTCGCACGTTTACAAGAAGTCTGGTGTTTATGAAGTTTGCGTGAAAATCTATAATTCAACAAAAAAATGCTATACTTACATCTGTAAAAAAGTAGAAATCATTGTACCCTCAACTACAAAAAATTGCAAATGGGAAAAAGCCGCAATCAAAGTTGGCTATGGTAACAAGTGCAATGTTTATACTTTTGAAATGACTTTATTCGCAGACAGTTGCATCAAATATCAATTGAGTGTGTACGATATGAAAACGGGCAAACTTTACCCATTGCCTGCAGGTCGCACTGGAACTTACACTTTTGCTGATACAGGGAAATTTGCAATCATTGCCAAATACTCTAACATTTGTACGGGCTGTGATACCCAAACCTATTCAATGTTCAATGTCACTTGCAAACCCACCACGACTAAGTGCAATTGGGCTGCAGCGGGTGCAAATTTGACCTACGCAAACAAATGCAATGTGTACACTTTCGAAGGAAAGAACATGAGTACCACCAGCAACTGTTTCAAATATTCAATTTTGGTTGGAAATAGTGGTGCAACGACAACTTACAATGGTCGAGTTGCGAGTCATACATTTAAGGCCACAGGAACATATACCGTTTGTATAAAATACACAGACTCTTGTAAGGGTTGCGACACCATGATTTGCACTAGCATCAAAGTTGATTGCCTGCCATGTGCTGCCAAAGCAAGCTTTACAGTTGATAGCGTTGCATCAAATGGCAAAATGTATGTTAAGAATACCAGTACAGGTGCGAAATCATATGTTTGGAACTTCGGTGACAGTACTGCAGCTAGCAAGGACAAGACACCAGTTCACCAATTCTCTGCTTCCGGAGCGTATACAGTTTGTTTGACTGCGTATGATTCTACAGGAACTTGCTCAACAGTATACTGTTACACTGTTAAAGTCCTTAAAACACGTTCTAATAAGTCAAATAGCAACGGAAGTGTTGGCAGCAGCAGCTACCCTAACCCAGCCGATGCAGGTTTCTACATTAACTTAGGTAGTGAAAAATCTAACTACGTGGTATATAGCAGCACAGGCCAAATAATTGCGCAGGGCGACAATTCAGGTATCACTTATTTAGATTCTAAGAATTGGGCCGATGGCATCTATCAAATTTCAATCAAAAACGCTACGGGTAATAGAACCGAAAGTGTGATGATCACGCATTAAGAATTGATTTCAAATTAAATTAAAAAAAGGGCGGTGAATTTTTCACCGCCCTTAATCATATAAAAAAATCATGAATAGAATTTTATCTATAATCCTAGTTGCCTTATTGAGTTCATTCACCCAACTTCATGCGCAACAGACCATTGTGAATGGTGGATTTAACAGCTGGAATCAGACTCAGTTCAAAGTACCCAACAAGTGGATGGTTATTGGCAATGTAAGTTTAGACTCATCCAAAACAGCGGGCAATGCGCGTGGAATAAAGCTATCCAATAGCCTATCGAATAAAACAATCAGTTACGCACTCGAAGTGGGTGCCGCCTACCCTGGCGTATTAAACGGAGGTTATCCCATTAGCGGAACACCTGGCAGCATTAAAATAAACTACAATAGTAGCAATTTGGGCTCAGACACGGCCGTTGTTATTGTAGGTTTCACCAAGGGCGTTGATCCCATGCCTATGGTCCTTCAACAATTTTATTTGGTGGCTGATGCGACAGGTTCGGCCGACAATTCTATCACCGTTCCCCTAACCTATATCCATACAATTCCTGGATTGGTCGCCGATTCAGCATTCATCTACATTGCTAGCAGCATCGCTTCAGGAACGCCAAATTCATCAGGTAGTATTTCCATTTTCAACATCTCCTTCCCCGATGGCAAAACTGCGGCTACGGCGAACCTAGATTTTGAATCGTGGGGTGGCTTGAGTGTCTTAAAGCCCTCATCTTGGTACACTTCGCTAGATGCCTATGAAGAGAAAGTCGGCAAAATTGCGGGTTTACAACAATTTGCATTACAATCAACCTCAGCGCGTACGGGGTATTCATTAATCCTCAAACAACGACCTGTTGTGATGCAGTCTGGCACAGAAATATTGCCTTCATGGCTCATTTCACAAAACCCATCCTATACTGTTGGAGCAATGGACTTACCAAGTTTTGCAGTAACGAATCGTTATGCAAGTTTGCGCGGCTACTGGAAAGGCAGCTTATCTACCGGCGACAGAGTTACTGTGATGGTCAACTTTTTTGATGCCGATACGTTGGTTGGCTCTGCAATGTTTTCTCAAAACAGCACAGCATCTGTTCCCACAAATTATTCGTTGTTTGCCGAAAACATTATTTGGATACCAGGATACGCCTCAACCCCCACAAAAGCAACCGTTGGTGCATTTCTAACCGATTCAACTTTTCAATTGGCAAGTGCCGCAACGAGTCTCATTTATTTGGAAGACCTTAGTTTGGACATAAATTCTGCAAGAGTGAATCCTGTTCAGTCCAATGTGGGTTTAACCCTTTTCCCAAATCCAACCGACGGTAATTTTACGATTCGTGCCACCCAACAAATCAAAAGAGTATCAATGATAAATACACTTGGACAGGTTGTTTATCAGACCGAAGTTGATGGATTAAATGAGGTGCATTGTTCGATTCCTACAGGTGAGAGCAAGTTGCTATGGGTAGTGATTGAAGGCGACGGTTACGTTATCACCAAAGGAATATCTATTAAATAAGGCGGAATACACATCTTATCTGTGACTCCACGACCAAACGGCCTTTATTTACTCGATAGTTGTGTCAGCGCTTCACTTAAAGCCGCCAATCTCTTAGAGAAATATTCGATATCGGCTCTTTCTTGTTTCGTAAACTTGGGACTTTCCAAATCTTCCTTGTAACAACTTAGGAACAACGACGATTTCATCAAATCTTCTCCTGTTACTTTGCCTTTTACCCAGAGTAATATCATCGATAAATGAATTCCTCCAAAAATGCTTTGCAGGAGCTCTACTACATAGATTTGATACTGATTGAAGTCGGCGGTATACTCTTTCCAATAATCAAGAATTTCAGAAGGCACAAATTCAATACCCGCAGACTGCATTTCTTCGATTGTAGCCGATGGATTTATTGGAAGCGACACATAATTATCCTTCAACCTTTTCGTGACACCTGAGATGCTCTGATGCTGTAAATTAGCAATCTCATCATCGTCGGACAATCTATATGCGGCATCCCATTGCAAATCGGTATCTAAATACAACTGAAAGTTGGGCGATTCTTCGATGCTAAACGTGCTTAACAAACAAAAAACCAGGCTCTCCGTTAATTCCGCATTGGCAGGTAGCTCATTGATATCTTCTACCAATTGATGAACCACCTTGGTAGGCATTGGAACAAAAACTGTTTTGAGGTGCGTTTTTAATGGATTACCATTAACGTCAACAACAACTGAGTGATCACTACGAAGTGAACTCACTTTTAATCCATAAGGGACACCTATGTTTCTCATGATTTAGAAATGGCAATGATAACGCAAACTATTGCCAAATCAAACAAAGAAATTAAGCCCCAATATGTTTCAGATGTAACAAATGAGAGTGGATTGCACTCAACATGGTTGGGAATTCCTTGTACATCACATTAAATTCCTCACATGTCTCTCTCACAATTTTGTTGATTTTTGGATAGTGTACGTGCGAAATTTTTGGAAACAAATGGTGTTCTACTTGAAAATTCAATCCGCCCAACAACCAAGCCAACGATTTACTCTTGGTTCCGAAATTGGCAGTCGTTAATATTTGGTGAGTGGCCCAATCAGATTCTACATTGGTAACCGGAGAAGTTTTACCTACAAATGTCACATCTTCAACCACGTGAGCCAATTGGAAAACCACCGCAATTACAAAACCGGTTGTCAATGCCATGATAGAATAACCAATAAGTGTGCTTGCCAATCCAACATAATACATCGGGAAACCAATAAAGATAGCGGTATAAGCGATTTTGGTGAACCAGAAAATCACATGATCCATTGCAGACAATGGCGTTTTGATATCTCTATCTCCTATCTTTCCTGTGAAATATTTGACAAAATCTTGATAGAAAATCCACATGATATAAGACAGTGAATAAAGCAACAATCCATAAATATGTTGGAAACGGTGAAACCAATATTTGGGTTGATATTCACTTACTCTCATGTATGGACTTACATCGATATCCTCGTCGGCTCCTTCAATGTTCGTAAATGAGTGGTGAGCCACATTGTGTTTTTGATTCCAATAGAAAGAATTCCCTCCCAAAACATTCAAACTCAACGCCATGATTTTATTTACCCATGGCTTGCGGGAATAACTTCCATGAGATCCGTCATGCATCACATTGAAACCGATGGTCGCAAAGTTGATTCCCATGAAAATACAAAGTAAAACCGACACCCAAGCCGTAGGGGTAAAGAACACCAATAAAATATAAGATAAAACCAATGTCGACAACAATATCAACGTCTTGCTATACAATTTCCAGTTGCCAGATTGCTTGATATTATTTTCTGTAAAATATCCGTCAATCCTACTGCGCAAAGTTGAAAAAAACTGTGCATTTCTGCCTTCAAATCTAATTTGATTCATGGTTTTACAAAGATAGTCACGCAACCCAAAGTGCAAAGAAAAAAAAGTTAAACAAAACTGCTTTTGAGAAGTCTATTATTTAAATAGTTTAAAAGACAAGGCAGGATAAAAATCCAACTGTTTTGAATCCAGAATGTCAACCAATTATATCGATTCCACTCGATACAAAGCCCATTGATTGGCATCTAAAAAGGATTGCATTTCATGCAATTTTCGCTCAGACAATGTTTTCATCTCCTCATCTCGGACATCGGGCAAGTGGAAATACATTTCACGAATTGATTTTTTCTCTTTTTGATAGTTCAATTCAGCATGAAAAAAACTTTTAGCCTGTTCTTCCGACAACATTAGCTTCCTTATTGCTTTCATTGTTCGATCCACAGCTTTTTGACAGGAACGACTGCTATCTTTCGCTTCCACTGCCAACCACGTTGGCATCTTCTTTCCAAACTTCAAAAAATCTAGCATTTGTGTCAATTACATCCAAGGAATTACACTGAGCAATTCTCGAGGTATATACATTCACAAAGATATTTGCACATTTGCTAAAGACAAGGTTTTTTCGACTGATGAAACCAACCTTAGTTTTTATTAGTATTTCTGAAAGAAAAAAATCTAATAACCAATTGAATTACATCAACTTAATCCCCGACTTCCCACATTACTTATTTGTAGAAACCTGAACCTGAATCGTTTTTAGGTAATTCCCAGCCTCAATTCGAACATAATACACTCCCCCTTTGAGTTGCGACACATCCAAAATCCATTTTCTGTCATTCATTGCCTGTGAATTTGAACTACCTACCAGCTCTTTCAATGGAGCATTCACCGTTCTACCTAGTACATCGAGTAATGAAATTCTTGCATTCAGCGATTGCGATTTCATATTCAATTGAACCGTGATATTATTAGAACTCGGATTTGGAAACGCCGTCACCCCTATCGTTTGATTCTTTTCTAAATAATCTGCACCTAAAATATCGCCTTTTTTGACAATTTTGGCCGAGAACACCCCATTGCCATGCGTTGCCAAGCCGATGGTTCCATCGCTCACTCGAACATCGAACATATCACAGACCATATTCCCAATTTCACCGCTGGCCTGTTGCACCCATTTGGTATTCACACCCATCAAAGTATCGGTTGCGAAAAACCCTGCACTTGTTGCGGCCAAATAGACCGTTCCATCACTCACCGGCAAAATGGAAAGCCATCGCACCGAAGGACCATCGCCCAACCCTGTTGCAAATTGCTCTAAATTCCCGGCCGCCTTATTGAATGTCTTGCCCCCGTCCATAGAATTAAAAATGCTGTACACATTGTAATTGCTAAAGGAAACCATCAAACGATCTGCATTTCTTGGATCCACAGCAACACAACTCACATAGGCAGAGGGAAATGCCAACGCCGTAATGTCTTTGGGCTTCAAGGTGGTGCTCAAATCGGCACTATCTACGCGATACAAACGCTTCAAAGTCGACCCATAATAAACACGGTGAGCGGGCTTGGAACTGACCCCAATGGCCGAAATGAATTCATTTCTAATAGGAATTGAATCTGTGCCTTTTGTCCATCCAAAAGAGATACTATCGTTATTCCCAGCCAACGGAATTGTCCTCAATTTGTTATTGCGCCACAAATACTTTCCACCCGCCAAATACATCGTATTATTATCGACAGGGTCTAGAGTGAACGGATTGATGAATAAATATTTCTCACCCCCTACTGGGTCAATTCTGGCATAGGACGTACGATTTCCACCCGCATCCACCGTCGCTTTAATCATCTTACCTAGCTGCTTAGAAAAGTAATGGAGTTTTGCGCCATCTTCCATCGCACAATAAGAGCCATCGCCAAAATAAACCGTGGTCCATGGGGCTTTTGAATCCATTGAAACTGTCATCAACTGATTGTTATCCTGTGCGCCTGCCACCAAAAGCGGACTCTCCGGCGTACCGTGATCTAAGGCCACCGTATAAAACTGTGTCGTTAAGTAACCATTATTCAACGATTCCCACTCAAATGGAGCTACGGCCAAATTCACCGACCTAAAAACACCACCATCATTGGAATTCAGCAACTTGCTACCATCGTTGGGATAGAAAATCAAATTGTGCTGATCTGGGTGATGGTTGGCCCAAACCCCTACATCGGGAAACTGCGCTTTCATTTTGTAGCCACCAATTTTCTCGACGTGCGTGGAGTCTGAGAACCCTGTAAATGAGCGATATACATTTGTTCCGCCGATATAAACTTCATCGGAATTACCCGGCCTTACTCGAACAAACATATCGTAAGAACCCTGAACATTCCATCGATCAAACGGACTTCCACTCGGTAAATTTATCGATAGGTCTTCCCATTTCCCACTATCTCCACTTCCATCACCTGCAATGTAGGTGTAACGATAAAGTGCATTCCATTCGATGTCGCCTTTGTAGTTTGCGCTTTTACGACCAAACCCATCTGTATTCAATAAAAAGTACACTACATTTTCGTTGTTCGGATCAATGCCAATCACAATTCGCTTGTAGGTTGTCCCCAAGAATGATGGATTGATATTCACGAGTTTTCCATCGTTGTCAGCACGAAAAACTCCCTTTTTCGCCCCGTCTGAACTCGAAGTTGCGTATACAATCCCCTTTGTCGATACGGCCACATCGGTAAAATACCCGCCGGCCAATTGACTAACCCATGTTTTACCCCCATTTGAACTACGCTGAATTTGATCATAAATAGCCGCATAAATTTCATTCGCAGTATCATGAGCCGATTGGTCTACCACCACATTCCAAACCAATTGCCAGCCCGTTGTAAACGTCAATGGATTCCCTCCCGACGTAGATGCGATGGCCTGCCACGACTTGCCTGAATCATCGGAAGAAAACAAGCCATCGCCCAAATAATAGGCACCTCTTGCACCAGCACTCTGACCGTAAGCTTCCCCCGTCCCCATATACCATCGTTGCTGATGATTGGGTCGGATATCCTGAGCGATGCAAGTAGCACTTCTAAATTCATTGGTTGCTTGTGTGGGATGCCACGATTTTCCATCATCCTCACTGAGCCACATTCCTCCAGACACCGATCCTGCGAGAATTCTTTTCGTATTGGCGATGTCTATTCCTAGAGCACGCGTTCTGCCCCCAATAAAATAGGGACCTCGATGTATCCAACCGGTGCTTTGCCCCATCGCCAAAGGATTGACATCCGTATTTTTTGGCAGTGTTGATACATACATCAGTTCTCGCTGACGCATATTCAAGGGGATATTTCCTGTTTCTGGATCCGCCAAACGCTTCAATTCCCATTGCCAACGTGCAGATGCTCCGTGTTCCATGGCTGATACCTGGCCGATGGCCGAACCACTCAACGACAGGAAACATCCAATAAAAATCAAATTTAACAATTGCGAAAAGCGAGTCATAGTTTACGAATTTACTAGAGACGATGGGAATTGTTGTTACTTTGCCTACATGAATCACCGCGCAGTGATAGTTTTTTCGATTTTTACGATTTCCATTTCGTATTTGATTGCGACCAAAATTCCGAAAACGGACTTTCATTCATCGGAATCCCTAGCAACCCTACCCTCCCAAAAAGTTGAAAACACCCTAATTCATGAGGAATTTTCATCAACAATGGCGATGGATCGTTCCTCCAAAGTGCGAACAAACAACAACCCAAACGCCTTAGACTCATTGGTAACAAAAGCCTTTGTGATGGGTCGCTTTCTACCCCAAAAGGATGTTCGATTCCAACTGGTCCCTGCGCATTTATGCAGCAAGTCGATGCACCTCCAAAAAGAAGTAATTTCCGCTTTTCAGCAAATGAAATTGGCCGCTGCTACCGAAGGGGTATCGTTGAGAATCATCAGCGGGACGCGAAATTTTTGGGAGCAAAAAGCCATTTGGGAAAGAAAATGGAATGTCAACCTACCCAATTTGGGCGCTTCTGCAAACAATGCGCGGGAGATCTTGAAATACAGTAGTATGCCTAGCAGTAGTCGACATCATTGGGGGACCGACATCGACATAAACAATTTGAGTCCTACGTATTTCACTACTGGAAAGGGACTTAAGGAAATACAATGGTTAAGAAAGAATGCCTCAAAATTCGGATTCATCGAAGTCTATTCACCCAGAGAGACGGGTCGATTAACGGGTTATGAACCTGAAGCATGGCATTGGTCATATTTGCCATTATCATCGCAATATTTAGAATATTACAAACAGAACATTCAATACACTGATTTGAAAGGATTTGCAGGCTGCGAATGGGCCAAGGAATTACGAATCATTGAAGATTTCGTTGGTGGGGTATCGAAAAAATAAAGGCCCAAGAATTTCTTCTCGGGCCTTTATTGAATGTGTTCTAAAAATTACCCTACCATAGCAACGTAATCGGCATGACTCATCAAACCGTCTACTTCTGCAAGGTTGCTCATTTTCACTTTCACCATCCAACCATCACCATAGGGATCGCTGTTTACTGACTCAGGTGATGCATCCATATTGGCATTCACTTCGATGACTTCACCGCTTACAGGCATGTACAAATCGCTCACAGTTTTCACTGCTTCTACTGTACCAAAAACCTCATGTGCAGCAAGTGTATCGCCCTGAGAAGAAATGTCAACGAATACGATATCACCCAATTCACTTTGAGCGAAATCAGTTACGCCGATCGTGGCTACATCGCCATCAACCAAAACCCATTCATGGTCTTTGGTGTACTTCAAATTATCTGGAAAGTTCATAGTTAATTATTTTATGCTGTTTTTTTGGTCCAAATCATGCGCAACAAATTCGAAACTTTTGATTTCAAATCATTACGATCTACTATAAAATCTAAAAATCCGTGTTCTACCAAGAATTCAGAACTTTGAAATCCTTTTGGCAAATCACGACCGATGGTTTCACGAATCACCCGAGGACCGGCAAAGCCAATCAATGCTTCGGGTTCAGCGATATTCACATCACCTAACATCGCAAAGGATGCGGTAACTCCGCCTGTAGTTGGGTTTGTAAGCAATGAGATATAAGGGATTCCCTCACGATGCAACAAAGCCAATTTAGCACTGGTTTTTGCCATTTGCATGAGCGAGAACGCCGCTTCCATCATCCTTGCCCCACCCGATTTTGAAATCATCATAAAAGGCGTGCGCGTTGCCAAAGAGTAATCAATTGCGCGGGCAATTTTCTCACCTACGACACTACCCATAGAACCGCCGATGAAATTAAAATCCATACACGCGATACAAAGAGGCTGCCCATCAATGTTACCGTGAGCCGTTCTAACCGCGTCTTTCAACCCAGTTTTGCGCTGCGCTACAACAATACGATCGGTATAAGGTGCTGAATCTGTAAATTTCAATGGGTCACCGCTGCTTAAATCCGCATTGATTTCCGTGAACTGATTTTCATCAAAAAGAATATCGAAATACTCCATTGAGCCAATGCGTTCATGGTATGAGCACGACGGACAAACATAGTTCTTTAATATCCATTCTTTGGTAGGCGCCACTTCTTTACAGCGCTTACACTTTTCCCACAACCCATCGGGCGTAGGCTTTTTGTCCTTGGTTTTAGTTAAAATCCCATTCCAGGTTCGTTGGTACCATTTCGGTCCATCGCCTGCAAGGTCTTCGTCGTCTTCGAAATCAAGATTCATGACCGACAAATTACGCCAAATCGATGCTGCTATCCAAATAAACGCTTTGAACAGAGTTTAGCAACTCAACACCTTCATTCATAGGCTTTTGGAATGCTTTACGACCCAAAATCAAACCTGAACCACCGGCACGTTTGTTAACAACAGCTGTAAAAATTGCTTCTTCGATATCGCCTTGACCTTTCGATTCACCACCAGAGTTGATCAAACCGGCTCTTCCCATGTAGCAATTTGCCAACTGGTAACGAGTTAAATCAATTGGGTGATCTGTAGTTAATTCAGAATATACTTTTGGATGTGTTTTGCCGTGTTTGGTAGCCAAATAACCACCATTATTTACTGGTAATTTCTGTTTGATGATATCGGCTTGAATGGTAACGCCCAAGTGGTTTGCTTGGCCTGTTAGATCCGCACTTGCGTGATAATCAACACCATCGGCCTTAAAGCCATTGTTTCTAAGGTAGCACCAAAGGATGGTAGCCATACCCAATTCGTGAGCGCGCTCAAACGCTTTGGCCACTTCAACAATCTGACGTGCACTTTCTGGGCTTCCGAAGTAAATCGTTGCGCCTACAGCTGTTGCACCTAAGTTCCAAGCGGCATCAACCGAACCAAACATAATTTGATCAAACTTATTGGGGTATGATAAAAATTCGTTGTGGTTTAGTTTAACGATAAATGGAATTTTGTGAGCGTATTTGCGAGCATGCATCGCCAAAACACCATAGGTTGAAGCAACGGCATTACAACCGCCTTCAATAGCCAACTTGATGATGTTTTCAGAATCAAAATAAATAGGATTTGGAGCAAATGAAGCGCCTGCACTGTGCTCAATTCCTTGATCTACGGGAAGAATACTCAAATAACCTGTGTTAGCCAAACGACCGTGACCATACAATTGTTGCAAACTCTTCAATACTTGAGGATTGCGATTTGTTTGAGCAAAAATGCGATCTACGAAATCAGGCCCTGGAGCGTGAATCATAGATTTATCAATGGTTTTACAGCTGTGATCCAACAAGAATTCCGCTTGTGAACCGAGCAAAGATTGAATTTGAGATTGAGCCATTACGTTATAATTTGTATTAAGTTTGATGCAAATTTAACCATTTTTCTCATGATACATGTCAAACCGATCTCAAACCCTACCGATTTAGCCCAAGCTTTTGATATACGTCGCAGAGTTTTTGTAATTGAACAAGAATGTCCACCCGATGAAGAGTATGATGAATTCGAATCTACAAGTACTCATTATCTGGCGACATACAATGGACTTATCGTGGGCACTTGTAGGTATCGCACAACGGATAAAGGCTATAAATTGGAGCGATTTGCGGTATTAAAGGAACACAGGACAGCGGGCATTGGTGCGGCATTGCTGAACAATTGTTTGGAAATTGTAGCCCCCTTGGTTAGCCAAGAATTGCCCATCATTTATCTACACGCCCAAGAACACGCCATGAAATTCTACGAGAAATACGGATTTGCGGCTCAGGGAGATAGATTCTACGAGGCAGGAATCCCCCATTTCAAGATGGTATTTGTCGCTTAACGCGATACTACAAATCTCGCTGTTGCTGAACCCAATTTCAGGTAATAAACACCTGGTGTCAACGCAGAAACATCCAGTCCCAAATCCAATCCGTTGGCAGACCGACCCAAAAGCTTCAGGCTTGAATTTGATCCTTCCTGATTTGCGTTTTGAGATTCTGAATCTTTCATTGAGTAAATGCAATTTCCCAGTCCATCATAGACCGACAAAGTTTCTCCGACTGTCACTATAACATTTCGGATCCAAAGCAAATCATTTACGGGAACGGGATAAAGCTGAGGAGACGGGCCGACCAATTTTTCCGGATCAGAATCTATAGAAACCATTGCATCCGTAACAAAATCCCAAGACGCGCTATACTTTTTAGAGCTTTTATCGCCCATTGCTAACACATCCCATTTACACAACTTGTTGGCAGGCAAATCATTAACCCAAACCCAAATTGAATCTGTAAAGTTCTGATACAACAATTTACCCGTCGCTTTTTCATACACAGAGATAAGATATTGATTAGCCCCTGGCACTTGATTCCAGACAAATTTGGACTTTTTTGAATCCACGTTGATCGCACCCTTAGCAGGACTTCTCAAAATTGGCGGTGCCATTTCAGACACTTTGGTAATTGAGAAAGGGACTATCGTAGACCAAACACCTTTTGACCTTGAGTTGACGTATCGAACCCTGAAAAAATACCCCCCAGGGGCCGACACAGGCAAATCACCTGAGTTACCACCGCTAGCAGAGATAAAAACACCATCCAATTTGGTAAACGCCAAATCTTTGGCCACTTGAAACTCCATTTCTGCCGACCCAGATTTCCCGGCAATCGTATACGGAACGGACTCAGCAAAACTCTGACCAGAACCAGGACCCCAAATGGTTGGAACGATATTGTTTGTGATACCGTAAATTTTGGGGGTACTCAGCCCTTTTGCAGAACGAGCACTTATCTTGTAATAAAACGTTTGATTATTCAAAAGAATATCATTCACCGTAACACTCATCAACGCGGTTGAAACATTTACAGAAAATGCCTTAGGCGACTTAAACAGGGAATCCACGTCACATTGGATATAATAACCCGTTACACCATTCATCGGAAAGAAATCGAACTGCTGGGATAAAGTGAAATTCTGATTCATTGTACTGCCTTGCAACTGCCAAAAAATTGATTGCGAGGGCGCACTCCATGGCATCCAATCTGTTCCATTTCCCGTTCGATATCGGAGGTAGCAATTGCGATATTTGGCAAAATCGTCGCTTCGAAACGACACATATTTATTGAAGTTTTGGGGATTGTATATTGAATCCCACGTGATCAATCGCGCGGAGTTAAACTTCACAGTAGTATCGGCTTGCCACTGCACCACAGTCAGATTGGGACCAAAATTGGCTTGCGCGGTCCGAAAAGCGTTCCCTTGGCTCGACAGAATTGGCGCAGGTAGCGATGAATATGTGGTTAATGACACCTTGTTTGACCATGCAGTTGTTAATCCCTGATGCAACACGCGATACCTAATATAATTGACGCCTGGCTTAAGATTTACGGTTGTAAAATACTCAATGGTTTTGAACGATGCCGGGTTCGTAAAAAATGAATCCGATGCTCGCTGATACTCGTAAAACACAGAGGTATCGGTGTAGTTGTTATAGACATAGATTGCCAAGTTCACCGATGGCACCAAGGATAAGGTATTAATTGTTCCGCTGGTATTGAGTATCTCTGGCTTGTATTTGAGTGCAAATGTGTGTGTTGGCCCCCAAGCCGCAGTATCTTTTCTGAGGAAATACCTTGAACGCATGTAAAGGGTTTTATTCTGAGGCAAACCGCGCAACCGAACATACATCGTGGTATAGTAATTCCCTTCAAATGAATCATGGGGATATATCTGGCCTTTAGTCAAGGTGGTTGTGAAGCTGGATGACTCGCTCACCTCATACTGCACATTGGTGGCAGAGAAGCTGTATAGATATTCTGGCATTACCGCCGTGTAATCCACGTGCGCTGTGGCATTCTGCTGCGGCAGTGCTTTATAAATCGTTGTGAACTTATGGGTATTGCTCCATACACCGACTTTCCCTCCAAGCCATGCCCTACTTCGAACGTACCAAGTTTGCGCCATTCCGAATTGGATTTTAGGGAGTTTCACGCAATTCTGACAAACGCTTCCATACGACTTATAAGTCTTCAATCCCACTGAGTTAAATGAGGCAGAGCTATCAATTTCAACGATAAATGAATCGGCGAAGCTTGTATTGAGGTAAATATCAATATTGGGCTGAAGCGCCACATTCACTGCATTGTTGTTTGGCGAACCAATGATAGGCTTCCCTGGCTGAGCAAAAACGAAAGTTATCGCACTCAAACCAACCGTTAACATTGAAAACCACCTTTTCATCGTTTTTCCTCCCATGTTAGATTCGTTGAAAAATCACTGTAAATCTCTATCCCATTCAATCGATACATACAATTTCCGCCGCACATCTCGATAAAATGCTTGTCGCCGTCATGTCTCACATAAATATCGCCCGTAATAAATATTGGATACGATTTTTTGGCCAATTCAACGATGCCTGTCACCTGAACACCACCCGCTTCCTCGAGTTGATTCCATGAATTGTCTTCCAGGTTATAGTGCGAATAAGTAAAATAGCCCGAATTCTCTTTAAAGATCAACGGAAAGGAGAACTTCATCGATTTCTTCCCATCGGCACTCACAAAATTGAGGACCTCAGAGACGCCCATTTGCTTATTCACATAAATCCATGAATCTTTCAAAACCTGATTAATCGAGGTAGTAAACGCGGGTTTTAATCCGCAATTGTTGTAGGCATAAGGCTTATAAAAATCTCTAGCATTCTGTGCTTGTCGCATAGAAACCTGCGAAGCTGGCATCGACTCCATCTTTTCGCAAGCCACCATTCCAACGATAGCGAAAGTTGAGATTACTAAATTATATAATATACGAAATTTTTTCATCATTATCAAATTAAAAGACCATTCCGGCGGTGATATTAAAAGTGAACAACTGACGTCGGGTATCGACTTGTCGCATTTGCAACTCAACTGCGTTTTGAAAGTTATAGGTAGGACCAGAGGGAGTTTCAGTATATCGATTACTACTCAAACCCACGTTAGACCAAAACAACCACGTCATGCCAAATTGATAATCGATAAAGTATGACTTGTCCAAAAACCGTTTATTCCCAATGCCCAATAATACGTTAAAACCTTTCACGTCGCGAGGCATAATGGCAGGCAATCCAAATCTGTAGGGATCGAACATACTGTTATTATTCTCTTGAATAAACACAAGCTGATTAAATGAATCTCTGGCAGATACTTTCCTGGATTCACCGCCGGCGACAACATACATACCATAAGGCGCGATGGCTCCGCGATTTAGAATATAGCTTTTTATTTGAAGACCTATACTGCGTGTAAATAGTGCTGGTGGATTTCCAAAATCTAAATTCCCATAATAACTAGCACTGGGTCCACCGCCCGGACCATCAACCGACAATGAATTCATCTCAAAAGGCACATTGAGTATTCCCGCCGTTGCACGCAGCATGATCGAATGCTGTCTATCAATGGTTTGTTCGGCTGCGATCGACAACAGAGATTGCGTCTTTAAGCCATTAAAAAAACCACAAGAGACCTGAGACCCCAACGCTATCGTTCTCGTTTTTCCCAAGTAACCTGGATTGTAAATTGATTGTGCAAATACATTTTTCGCAGCCAACAAGCCCAAGAACGCAAAGATTAACGCC
>CANHXF010000008.1 GCA_947464515.1 Flavobacteriales bacterium | reverse complement strand
TTGCGAATTACACAAATCATCTCGCGCGACCTCAAATGGAAGACAAAACCACTTGCTCCGGCTTGTGGCAATGGAAAGAGTATTTCACTGCTTGATCCAATGAACAAGGACATGATTTATGGTGGCGAACAAACTGGTATTCGATGCTTGGACGGAAAATACCTCGATAGCATCGGCCCGAACAACTACAAAATTAAGGCGCCGGCAAAACCCAAAATACCCGATTTTATCAAATTGACGTTTGTGGCTACCTACGACACGCTGGGTTGCTTGAGTCGCGATACAAATACAATCGACTTCATCTATCGACCACAGTTTTCGTTGATAAGAAATGCTGAAGTATGCACTACCACGCCAGGTTTATTGATGGAAAAAATCGTAGCGCAATCGCCAAAAAAAGCATCGCCTTTCGATTGGACATTATTATCGAGCCCTACCAAGTCGAACGCCCAAATTGGTTACACCACAACCACGCCAAGGAAAGCCATTTTACTGAGCTATCCCGATTCAATTGCGGTGGGAAAATACAAAATCAGCGCCTGTGCCAACGATTCAGTTTTGGGCTGTCGTTACTGCGATACCACCATCGTAACATCGGTGCAACTTTATTTGGCAAACTATCAAGGCGATACTTTGGCTTGTCCGCACAATGCTCCTGTGGACCTTAACAAGGGCTTAAAACTGGCTACCGGGCAATCGGCAGACACCATTTACACTTGGAAAGTAATTAGCCTCAACGGCGATACGAGTCGTACACAAAATGGATTCAACAAAGGGGTTATCAATAACAAGTTCCAGCCCGCCGCGGCCTCCGGCCGCTGGCTCCTTTCCTTCAAATCATCAAAACCCTGCTATCAAGAATCTAGCATCGCAATTAAAGTACAAGACACGTTGTCCATTGCCATCTCTTCCAACCCCGATACCGCTATCATGTTGCCCAAAACCTCATTTAACTTCACCGCCAACACCCAAGCAACACGGATTCATTGGGATTTTGGCACCGGCAACCCCGATGATACCGCCAACCTAAACCCCATCAATTGGTCGTTCGCCAATTCCCCCGCCAATTATATCGTGAAAGCCCAATCTTTTCATCCCAATGGCTGCTACGGCGTTACCACCAAAAAGGTGAAAGTGGTAGAATTCTCCGGTACCAACGATATCAATCCGTTACACTTCGGATGGACAAATCAGCTGCGATTCATTTCTTCTCAATACGCATTTCAGCAACTTACCGTCTATAACATGAGCGGACAAATGGTCTTCCAAACCAAAGAGAATTCAGGGGTCCCACCGCAACATCTAACCCCCGGAACCTATTCCTTTGTCGTTGAAGCAAAAAACAGCCTCAACCCCCAAGCCAAAATGCAAACGCTAATAGGTAAGTGGGTCAATTACGCGAATTAAACCGTCCAAAGTTCAACCGATTTCGGTTGAACTTTGGAACCTAAATAGGTAAACAATCCGTCATTTGGATTTCGTATTTGGTATTATTGTATATTTTACAATATATTCGCCTTTCGCATCGCGAAATATCCCATGGATCCAAACCTTATCCCCTTTTTTAAAGCCGCTGTTTCCGTAGATAACGTTGTCTTTGGCTTCGATCAATCGGGCCTTAAAGTATTGCTCATTTATCGTGGAGCCGACCCTTATCGCAACTGTTGGGCACTCCCTGGAGATTTAATTAGCTTGGATTCCGATCTCTCCTCCTCCGCCGAAAAAGTGCTCCAAGACCTAACTGGTTTGGACAAAGTCTACATGGAGCAAATTCATACTTTTGGGAAGGTGGACCGACATCCATTTGGTCGCGTATTCACAGTGGCCTATTTCGCTTTAATAAAAATTGAGGACTACAACATCCACCCATCGTCGTGGGCCGAAGAAGCCGCTTGGTTTCCTATTTCAGAAATTCCAGATCTTCCTTTCGATCACAATGAAATTCTCCTTTTTGCCAAAGACCAGCTGAAAACCAAAATCCGACGTCAGCCCATTGGCTTTGAGCTACTCCCAAAATATTTTACGCTCACCGAACTACAAAAACTCTACGAATCAATTCTAGAAACCGAGTTCGACGTGCGAAACTTTCGAAAGAAAATCCTATCCATGGATTTCATCACCGATACCGGACTTAAACAATCTAGCGTCACCCATAGACCCGCAAAACTATTCAAGTACAACGCAAAAAAATATAGCAAACTTTCTAGCAGCGACTTTGCTTTTGACCTTTAAAACTAGAACCTTGAAGTACTTAATCGCCCTCATAGCATTCACAATTTCCATCCATTCGCAGGCCCAAGCCGTTAAAGTAGAGGTGCGCCAAACCCCAAAGGGCTGGGAAATGCTGCGCGATGGCAAACCCTACTACGTCAAAGGTGCCGGCGGCGATACCCACCTAGATGTCGTTGTGAATATCGGAGGCAACTCCATCAGAACTTGGGGCGTTGAAGAAGCCCAAACCATCCTCGACAATGCGCAAAAACACGGACTCACTGTGATGCTTGGTATGTGGCTGCAGCATGAACGACATGGATTTGATTACAGCAACAAAGCCAAAGTAGAAAAGCAATTGAATCACTTCAAAAGTGTCATCGATCAATTCAAAAACCACCCCGCGCTACTCATGTGGGGCATCGGCAATGAAGTCGACCTATTTTACTCCAATACCCGCGTTTGGGACGCCATTCAAGACATCGCCAAATATGCGCATCAAGTTGACCCCAATCACCCAACTTCTACGGTTACGGCTGGTTTAGACTCGATGGAAGTGGCACTGATCAAGCAAAAAGCACCCGACATCGACGTTTACTGCGTGAATACTTACGGCGATATCGGCAACGTACCTTACAACATCAGAAAATGGGGTTGGACCGGACCCTATATGATCACCGAATGGGGACCCAACGGTCACTGGGAATCACCAACAACTCCCTGGGGCGCAGCCATCGAACAAAGCAGCCTCGAAAAAGCAGAAGTCTACAATAAACGATATACGAATTACATCGCAGCCAATCCCAACGATTGTATTGGATCTTACGTTTTTTTATGGGGACAAAAGCAGGAATACACGCTTACCTGGTATGGACTTTTCACCAAAGAAGGCAAACCCACACAAGCCATTGATGCACTACAAATTGCATGGAGCAGTCAGGATCCAACCACATCAACCCCAAGCATTACCAACCTGTTTATCAACGGCAAAAATGCTTACAGTGGACTTCATGTGCCCGCCAATTCTATCAACAAAGCTTTCGCCGATGCGTATTTGATTCAATACAACCGAACCCCGAACGACACGAACAATTTGCATTGTAGTTGGAAGATTTTGGCGGAGAGCAACGACAAAAAAGCCGGCGGTGATTTAGAAAATGAGGCCTCCGAAATTCCAGGTCTGATAAAAAAAGGCAAAACAAAACAAATTCAGTTCAAAGCGCCCAACGAAGAAGGTGCCTACCGTCTTTTTGTAACGATCGAATACCAAAACAAAATTGCTTACGCCAATTACCCCTTTTATGTCGATGCGAGCGCTAACTCAACCAAACCGAAAGCCATCCGCGTAAAAAAATTCACCATGGACAGTTTTAATCCATAAGCCCATGAAAAGATCTTTACTTACAATCGCATTTTGGGGAATCGTAACGGCGAATGCTTTTGCGCAAATCACAAATACAATTTATCCTTTGGGGATTTATCCAAAACAAGCCCCCGAAAAGTTGGAGCGATTCACCATATCTGGCTATTATCGCTTTATCACCAACGTGAGGTATCTTCAAAATTCGAAAGATATGCTAGCCCGCAATAGCTACACAGAGCAAGCCAAAACACCAACCCACATTTTCGTAGGCGACGATGCCCAAATCCCCCAACTCATGCTAAATCTGGGCGGAAGCATCACCCCAAGCACAAGATTTTCTACCGATTTCTACCTTTGGACCCCTATGACCGGCGCAGGTCAAGCCGAAAATGTAAAAGGCCTAAACCTAGGTGTCAGCCTCACCGGAACCCACGATTTCCAAAAAGGAAGCCTTAACGTAATTGCTGGCGGTATCAACTGGTACGCGCTTACTCCATTCACCTTTCATACCAATCCCGGCTTCAATCGATATTCCATCTTCGAAAGGAACCCTTGGGATCCGCAAACACAAAACATCGCCGACCGATACAATAACTTCTACACCAATGGTGCGCTGAACCAAGATACGCGATGGGGACGACAAGCTTTTCAGGGAATTATCGTAGAAGCCAACGACATGCCCAAGAACCTCTCCGGGGTAATCATGTTTGGAAAAACACAACTGAATGGCGGAATGGCGCCCTTACCCAACCAATCTTACGGCGGAAAACTGAAGAAAACAGTTGGCAACAACTACATCAGCCTAAATACATTTAACAACCAGACCTATTCCGACAGCCTTCTAACCCATGGCGTGGGATTCAATATGCATACCGCTGAATTCGAAATCAAAAAGCGTGTGCTCACCATTTACGGTGAAGTGGGTGCCGGACGATACTTCAGTCCAACCCTAGCCAAAGGCTGGGGCGAAGCCATCGACCTAAAACTCAGCTTCCCAAAAACCACGACAGGGATTCCCCTTTTGGTTCGATACTACCGCGTAAGTCCAAGGGTTTTGAATAACTCATCGGTATTCTGGAATTCATCCATTCGCGAAGGCAACGTCAGCAGTTCTAGTAGCTCAGACCAACTCGTTTTGGTGCCATTTTCTAGCGCGATGGTGCCCGTTGGCCAAATCACAAACAATAGAACCGGCATCGAATTGAATACAGAATTTGAAATCGGAAAACTAAAAACGAGCATCGGCTATACAAACGCCAACGAAATCGAGAATATCTCGTCGCAGTTAACCTACTCCCACCCTGTCAACAACCTCGCCCTTTCTCGCTTCTGGCGATGGGGTTTCCCGGCCAATGTCGGCCCCTACCAAAACCTAACCAAAGTATATCGCGGGGTATTCGAAACCGTAGATCTGACCGATGGCACCCCCACCGGCACGCCTTTGTATAAAAAGTATTTCAACAACATCGAAGTGAATGCGAAATACAAAACCCGACTTGCCTACAGAGATTTATACATCAACTACTTAGGATCTTATGCATCGGTGCAAAGAAAGCGTTCCGCCGTTACCGTATTCACCGAAGAAGCTTATTTGAGAACCTATTACCACCAGCTAGAAGCCTATTATCACCTATCGCCAAAGGTCGTTTTTGCGAACTATGTCGGTTGGGAACGAATCATAGCAAATTACAATACCACCGTTGATGCCATCAGCCGTCGTCCCCGAAACCAAGAAGGATGGGGGTTTGCGACCGGCTTCGACATAGAAATGAGTAAGGGAGCTGGTCTTTATATCCGTCAACGATGGATGAATTACCAAGACCGTAGTTTTAACTTAGACCAATACAAAGGCTGGGAAACCACCGTTGAAATCAAAATTTTCTTCTAATGCAACAATCCATGAAACGATTATACACCCTTTCCACCGTACTTTTCGCAACCCTAATCGCCAATACAACCCTTGGCC
Organism: Flavobacteriales bacterium; assembly: GCA_947464515.1. GTDB lineage: Bacteria > Bacteroidota > Bacteroidia > NS11-12g > UBA955 > UBA955. Next base: position 13,434 of record CANHXF010000008.1, on the reverse strand, counting down.
AAACAGGACCCAAAGTGCGATTTACCGGCGGAGCCCGTTCCATTATTTCCAATGCCGATATTCAGGTAAACGATACGATACCGGATAAAACCACAGCCAAAAAAGCCGTTGGCGGTTATGCGCTCGTTGATTTGGGATTTAATATCAGCCCCAACAAGAACACCGAAATTCTCGGAATGATCCGCATCAATAACAAATACGGCGGATTCTATGGCGCTGGAGTGGCTTTCGATGTGCGTCAGCTCTGGGTAAAAGGCATCATCGCCGATGTAGTTCGATACCAACTGGGCGATATCAACCTAAAACAAACCCCCTTTACTCTTTACAACCACAACGAGGATCAGCTAATCAGTCAGCCAGGTGTTTTTCAATTGCAGCGCGATATCGTGAATTACGAAACCTTTTATAAATCAAATACTTGGCGACAGCAGGGCTTGTCGTTGGATTGGGGTCTGCAGTTCAATAAATTCGTCAAAGAACTCAACGTAAACGCCTACCTCACCCGTCAGAATGCCACCAATTTTGGCAACGTACAAGACCGATTGTTTGGGGGCTCTACCATTGATTTGATGCAAAGCAATCACTTGAGCATCGCCTATAACCTAGCCGCCCTGTTCGACGTAAAAGGCACCGCTTTGGATACCAACGTATTCAGCAATATCGTCAATACGATGACCTTCCGCTACAACAACAAAATCGGAAAACTCAACGCCCAACTTCAAGGCGAATTCGGGAATTCACGTTACCATTACACCATTGATACCACCGCCCCAACGCTCACCGACTTCTTCATGAACCCCACTTTCACCCTTTCGCCTGAAAACAAACAATGGGAAGCCGAACTCGGATATTTAAATGTGGGCCCTGATTTTAGAAGCCCCGGCGCACAAAGCAAACGCGTGGATTACAATGCACAACCCAATTTCTTCAACCGATATAAGCAAACACAAGCGGACAGACCGTTGAATTACGGGGATATCATCAATAACAGTCAGTTGTACAGCACAGGAATCAACCCAAAACTCATGGCTTACAACCCATTGATAAATAATGTATTGCCTTTCGGACAAGCCACATTTAACCGACAAGGATTGTACCTGAAAGGAAAATACAACAGCAAGAATGAGGTGATTCTGTCGGAATTCAGCCACCACCAACTCAAGGAAATTCGCGGACAAGGCACATCGGCATTGAAATCGTTTATGATGACCCGCCTTCAATTGGGCGCCAACCTTGGAAAATATTTACATTGGGATCGCATCGCAAAGATTTCTGCTTCCGCCTGCTACCAAAGCACGCAAAGAACGGGTCAGTACGCTTTTGAATCCGTTGACCTAACATCACTCCAAGCCGGAATGGGTGCGGAATTCGAAATATTACCTAGCATGGATCTGATGATTGGCTATACCGCGCTTCAGGGCAATGGCAACGACCTAGTTTCGGACCGCAATGGCTTTACTGAAGTCATCGATTTCAGCAAATACAACGTCGATTTGAATCAAACCGTAACCGCCGCCGGTATTCGCTTCCGATTTGGTGAAAAGGCCTATTTGACCGCTCTTTACCAACAATCGAATTACCAAGACAAAATTCACGCATACAACAACTACAAAATCAACCACTGGATGGTTATTTATAATATGACCTTTTAATCCCTAGCGATGAAAAAACACATTCTTACCCTCGCCCTTGCCGCTACCTTGCTCGCATCAAGCTGTAAGCGAAACAACAGTTCATTCGATGGTCCTAGCCTCAGCGATCTCAACGGTCAGTTTGGTATGTTACAGCCCTTCCAAGCCAGCAAATCCTCGGTGGATTTTTCAAAATCTGAAACGGTAGGCTTCACCGCCAAATTCACCAAACTCTGCGATTGGACGATTCGCATCAAAGGAAGTAATTCTGGTGCGCAGAAATTTATCACTGGAAAAAGTAGAATCATCGATGCGTCAACGGCCACATGGAATGGCAGCACCACCGTTTTCCCAATGTTCAAAAATGAGCCCTGCGTGGCTACATTATTGGTTAATGGGGTAACAGATACTTTTAACATCACTATCGGAATTACAGGAGTTCGCGTTCCTGCCGGTTTCGTGGTTGCCAACTTTGAATCAGGCATGAACACCAAATGGGCCACTTTTATCCAATCAGGCGGTGGCATGGACTTCAAAATTCATAACGATCAATTCAACGTAGAAGGAAGCAACTATTTCAACATGGCCGGAACTGTGAACTGGGATTGGCTCATCGGCATGGTCGATTTCCCAGCATCAGCCTACGGAAAAACCACCTACCCATTGAGCACCGTGGGCGAAGACGTCTACTTCAATTGCCTGATTTACGGAAAACCCAATACCAATGAAAGTCGGGTATTATTTCAGTTCCGCGAAGACGACAACGCCAATGGCAAGTTTGATCCGGCCAGCGACGACCAATACGACAATGAACTCCGAGTTACATGGGAGGGTTGGAAGTTGGTATCGTTTAAATACACCGATTTGCTTCACCTGGTGAATGGCGTTCCTGCGAGCAACAATGGCAACAGAAGACACAATCCAAATTCTTTGGTCATGGTGAGCATGTTGCACTTGGCCAATCCATCGGGCGGCGCAGCGAGCACCAAAATCGACTGTATCATGTTCACCGAAAAAGGTCCGTTAGAGTTATAACGATGATGCATTGCCGAAAGTACAATTTAATCTCACCACTCCTTCGCGGCGGTTGCCTTGGATTCGTCTGGGTTTTCCTTGCGATGTTTCCTAGTAGTATTTTCGCGCAGACGGATACCAACGACATTCAAAAAATGGACACGGTTTCGGTGAAAGGAAAGTGGCTACATGCCAAAAAACAAGGGCTATACGATATGGCCTCGGCCGCTGAAAGTCCAAATATCAATGGGTTTTACGCGCTCCAACTGATGGACGAGGATTTAGGACAGCAAGTCTGGATTTCCAAAGAACCCAAATGCGTTCAAATCAAAAAAGAAACAGGCAATGCCCAAAAAGGAAACAATTATATACGTTTAACTTGGGATAAAATTGGCGGCGGATGCACCTGGATTGGCATGGGGATCGGCTGGGACAACTGGCAACCCAAAGACATGAGCGGACTTCGCGATGCAGCCCGATTGTCGTTTCAGTTCAAGAGTACCAGCGATACACTTCGTTCCCTTCCCTTCGCAATCGCCTTTGAAGATTATACCGGCGCTCAATGTTGGTTGGGATTTTCATCAAAATTGATCACCACACCCATTTCGAGTAGCAGTTGGACAGAAGTCTCTATTCCTATGTCGATGTTCCCCTTCGAGTCCTTCAAAACCGACCCATCAATGATCAAACAATTCATACTCCAATTAGAAGCCGATGGTGAGATTCTGATCGATAACATTTGCCTTAAACCGCTGTAAATTCGATTATCCCCTAAAACTCAATGATACATTTTTCATGATTTCAACGACCTCAAATCAACACTAGCATGAAAACACTCATCTCCATGACTCCCCCGAAATTTCGTTCGATATTCTGCATATTGTTATTTTTAGCGTTCTCGGCTTCCGTTGCAAACGGTCAGAATGAAAAACTTCAATCAACTCCTACTTCCTCCCCATTCGAAAAACTCATCGCATCGATGACGTTGGAAGAGAAAGTAGGCCAAATGACCCAAATCGATTTGGGTGTAATCGCAAAAGGGGCGCCATGTGCTCTCACACAGCCGCAGACCATCGACACCGACAAACTTCGCATCGCTTTTGAAAAATACCATGTTGGGTCCATCCTAAATGTCGGTTGTGGCTCAGGAACCATCAGCCTAGAAAACTGGAAACAGATTCATAGCGAAATTGCTTCGGCCAACAAGAAATACCTACCCAATGTGCCTGTTTTGTTTGGCATTGATGCGATACACGGCGCCAACTACACCCAAGGAGCAACCATGTTCCCCCAACAAATTGGTCAAGCTGCTACGTGGAACCCCGATTTAATCACCCAAGCGGCCGAAATCACAGCTTACGAAGTCAGAGCTAGCGGCATACCTTGGAACTTCTCCCCTGTTTTAGACTTAGGACGTCAGCCTTTATGGTCGAGGTTTTTTGAGACCTACGGCGAAGATGTTTTCCTAGCAAAATCAATGACATCGGCCTGCATTCGAGGCTATCAGGGAATGGAAATGTCGTTGCGAGGCCCATCCTTCGACCCCCATTGGAACAACGCATTGGATATCACGGAATCTTTGCATTTGGAGAATTCCGCATCACAAGGCATCGACCCTTACCATGTTTCGGCGTGTATGAAACATTTTTTGGGATACAGCTACCCATTGAGTGGCAAGGATAGAACGCCAGCGTGGATATCGGATCGCGAATTGAGGGAGTATTTCTTGCCCACGTTTGAAAAAGCGATCGACGAGGGTGCACTTACGGTGATGATCAACTCTGGAGAGATTAATGGAACGCCGGTTCACATCAACCCAGACATTTTAACCAAGTTGCTCCGCACCGAATTGGGATTCAAGGGGTTAGCGGTGACAGATTGGGAAGATATTTACAAATTGCACACGACCCACAAAGTGGCGGCCTCGCTGCGCGAGGCCGTGAAACTGGCCATCAATGCCGGGATCGACATGTCGATGACACCCAATGATTATCAGTTCACGGAATTACTAATCGACCTAGTAAAATCGGGCGAAGTGCCGATGTCGAGAATCGACGAATCCGTAGCAAGAATCCTCTATGTGAAACAACAATTGGGCTTATTCAATCCAACCGAAGTGAATTACCCCAATTTCGCAAGTGAAAAACACAAAAAAGCCGCCCTCTCTGCAGCAGAAGAAAGCATCACACTGCTTAAAAATAATAATGGGATTTTACCGCTGAACCCCAACCAAAACTTGTTCATTTTTGGCAACGCCGCCAACGACCTAAACATCCTCAACGGAGCATGGTCTAACACCTGGCAAGGTACCGATTCACAGTACCAACACAACCCCAACTACCCTACGATTCTAGAAGAACTCAGAGGTAACAATGCTTGGCAAGGAATAAAGTATGGCAAGATTACCCATTTACAGGGCGGAGACATCAACACACTGCTTTCAAAAAAACAGAAGAAAGAAATCAGCAGCACGCCCAGCGTTGCCATCTTCTGCCTTGGCGAAAAACCCGGCACGGAAATTCCGGGCAACATCAACGACCTTGAGGCCGAAATCGATCCAAATGATCGCGGCATCTATGACTATTTCAAATCAAAAAATGTCCCCATCATATTGATATTGGTAACCGGAAGGCCTCGCATCATAACAGAAATTGCGAATGCCTCACAAGCCATAATCCAAGCCTATTTACCCGGAAATTCAGGCGGTACAGCCATCGTCAATGTACTTTTGGGCACTACCAACCCATCGGGGAAATTGCCTTATACCTATCCTAAATTCGCAGGAGACATTGTTCACTACGACCATAAAAATGCGGAGAAAAACGATGTCTTTTTTGGCACCAAAGCCTACGATCCCTTGTTTGATTTTGGACATGGACTGAGTTATACGACCTTTGAAATGAGCGACCTCAAGATTAGCGAGGCGGAATTTCCTTCGGTGATTAAAACTAGCACTCCCATCGAGAAAAACCTCGATGGAAAAGGGTATCAATGTCGTGTGAAAATTACCAATACCGGAAAAATAGCCGGCAAAGAAGTCGTTCAAGTGTACTACCGCGATGAGTTCGCAAGCATCACCCCGAGCAGTAAAAAACTCTGTGGTTTTGTCAAAACGCCACTTTTGCAACCCGGAGAAAGCTACCTAGCCGACATTTGGATTCCGCTCGCAAACCTCAGTTTTATTAACAAAGACCTTCAGAGAATCATCGAACCCGGCGACGTAACCTTTATGGTTGGCGCACTGAGTCAAACCATTACCCTTAAGTAAATCAAAATGAAAGACAGCATTATCCCACGCCCCGCAAGAAAAAATTGGCTACTGAATGCCGGCATCGCAGGATTAATTGCCTTGGCGGCAGTTGGAGCCTCTTGTGAGCAATCCGATCCACCAACAGGAAAACATGTGATCAAGGATTCAGGCGACCTAGTCTTTTCGGGTTATGGCTGGAAAATCAAATCAAGTACTACCCCCGTTGGACCCGGCCCATGCTACTTCAATGGCGATAGCTGCGTTTGGGTGGATAAACAAGGCAGATTACACATGCAAATTGCATACATCAATGGCAAATGGCAAACGAGCGAAATTATTAATACCGCCAATACGGGTTATGGAACTTACATTTTCACCGTAGATAGCGACATTTCTAATTTTAATGATCGCGTAGTTCTTGGATTATTCACTTGGGACAATAATACCTTTATTGAACAGGGCAATAGCGAAGTGGATATTGAGTTTGCGAAGTGGTTTAAAGCATCGGACACACTAATGCTCACCACTTCGGTGCAGCCCGTTTCCTTTGAGAATTCTACGCCCTATGCCGAAAGGACTTACAAGCCCTTGATGCAGGTGAGTAAGCTCAAAAAAACATCGACACATGCTTTCAAATGGACACCTGACGAAATTACCTGGGCTAGTTATGCGGGCGATCAATATCCTGGAACGGAGCAAATTGCCTCTTGGCGATTCGATAAATCAAATCAATCACGCGTAAAGATTGAAGGGGGTATTTCCTCAAAACCGATTGTGATTCCAAAACCCGGAGCGACAACCAATGCGAGGATTAACCTTTGGTTGCTTAATGGTTTGCCACCGAGCGACAATAAGCCGGTGGAGGTGATATTAAAATCATTTGAATTTATTCCACAGTAAAGTAAAAAAAGAAAGGGGGCCAAATGGCCCCCTTTCTTTTGGAAATATAAATGAATGATTATTTATTCAACACAAACTCCTTACGGATCGTACCCTTAGAAGTTGTAACACTTACCATGTAAACACCAGCAGAATTAGCTGTCATATCAATGGTTTCGTTCACAGCAGCACCAGTCAAAGTTTTGCTGTATAATTTAACACCTTGAACATTATAAACTACAACGCTCACAGTTTCTTTCTGTGTCAAGCCCATGCTCAAGTTAATAAAGCCTTGGGTTGGGTTAGGATATAAATTCAATGACGCGATATTCACGTTGTTCAAGCCAGTAGTAGCACAAGCATCACAAGACTCATAACAAACCGCTGTCAATACAGTTGGAGTAGTGAATTTCAAGAAGCGGTTGGTGAAACCTGAAGTGGTTTTAGTACACTTAGATCCAGCAGTCAATGTTTCTTGACCTGTCCATCCATCCAAAGTGAATTTGTATTCGATAGAATCCACCGCGATAGGCAATTTTGCTTCCCAGATACCATCTTTGTCAGCATCCGTCATCACATTGCAAGATCCACACCATCCGTTGAAGTTACCATTTACATATACACTGGTAAATGCAGCTCCTTTGTAGTTCTTCATATCAACTTTGAAAGTCACATCATTGGTGCAAGCATCACAGCTAGCCCAACAAACATTGTCCAACGTCTTGTTGCCAGTCAATTTCACAAAACGATTTGTGTAACCACCTGTAGTCTTAACACAAGGAGTTCCAGCAGTCATTTTCTCATCGTCTTTCCAATTGTCAACCTCGAACTTGTATTCGATAGAGTCATCAGTCAAAGTCAAAGTAGTACTGTAGATTTTATCACCATCAGGATCCGTCATTTTGTTTGCATCGCCAGACCAGTTATTGAAAGTACCCGCTACAAACACATCAGTGAAAGTCTTGGTGTATTGCTTCATATTGCAATTGAAAGTCACAGACTTGCTAGTTACCTTAGTACAAGCACCGCAGCTATTCCAACAAACAGTAGCAACAGTTACATTTTTTCCAGACAAATACATAAAACGGTTCGTGAAACCAGAAGTCGTCTTAGTACAAGTAGTTCCGGCCGTTAACGCTTCCTGACCTGTCCATCCATCCAAAGTGAATTTGTATTCGATAGAATCCGCTTTGATGTTTACAGTTCCTTCCCAAACACCGTCTTTATCGGCATCAGTTAAAGCATTACATGATCCACACCATCCGTTGAAAGTTCCATTTACAAACACACCAGTAAACGCATTTCCCGTGTAATTGTTCATGTCTACTTTAAAGGTGACATCTTGTGTAGATTGACCGATTGCGCTAAGCGACAACAAGCCAATCGATAAGAATGAGTACAATTTTTTCATTTGAGTATATTTAGTTTCTAACAAACTTAATTGAAAATTTAATTATTGTAAATTAAACAATAAGATTTGTAAAGCATTTTTTCGCTTGTTTAATTTTTATTACCTCATTTTTATACAAAAAGCCCCCCAAAGTCTCAACAAAATCAGCACGACCGCAAACAGGAAATTACAACAAGGGGTTTGTCATTGTAATGTCATAAAAATAACTCGAATTTTTTTCCGGTAGTGATTAAACCCTTTCACAAAATGAAAGGTCTATAATCAGAATCCAATCGTGACATCATCCTAATGAAAATCAGAAATCAAAAGCTTCAGCAAACAACAGAAAATAATTTTATGACGACTCAATTCAACAATACAAAGCACAGGAATCTCATCCCCAAGCGCACAATATTCGCCACTCTATTGTTGTTTATCAGCCTAAAACCCATTCACATTTCCGCCCAAACAAACACCATCGTATTGGGCAGACCCACCGACACTTCGATTACCATAAGCATTCAGTTTTCTAAAGACGTCGACTATTTCATCGAATATGGAACCACCCCCGGAATCTATGCAAAATCAACCCCCACCATCAGCCACAAATCGATAAAACCCGACGAAGTAGATCTACACACTTTATATCCCAACACCCAATATTATTACCGCGTCAATTACAAGTTACCCGGTGCCACAAGTTTCTCAAAAGAACCAGAACACCACTTCCACACTCAACGACCTACCGGCGAGGAATTCACCTTCACGATTGAAGCAGATGAACATTTATACGATAAAAAAGGAGTCGCCAACATGTACAAAATCACCCTTGCAAATCAAGCCAAAGACAATCCCGATTTCATGCTAAGCCTCGGCGATATTTTTGGAGACGATCACAATCCTTTCACCATCACCTCGGCAGAACTGGATGCCTTGCACAAAGATTACAGACCCTTCCTCGGTGCAATTACTCACTCCATACCCTTCTATGTCTGTCTGGGCAACCACGAAGGCGAAATGGATTATTACCTCCTTAAAAATCCAGGCAACAACCTAGCCCTCAACGCAACGCTTTGGAGAAAATACTATTACCCCAACCCCTACCCCAATGGATTTTATAGTGGCAATGGTGATAAAGAACCCTACGGAGTTGAGAATCCAGAAAATTACTATGCTTGGAAATGGGGCGATGCCCTGTTCGTTGTGATGGATGTTTATCGAGATCAGTGCGATTCCTCCGCCAAACCCGGTTCTTGGAGCTGGACACTCGGTTTGCCACAATATACTTGGCTAAAAAACACCCTCGAATCAAGCACTGCCAAATATAAATTCGTGTTTGCCCACCACGTCTCTGGCCAAGGTCGCGGCGCCGCAGTCCAAGCCAAACTTTACGAATGGGGTGGCTACGATGGCAAAGGGGGCACCAACTACAACTTCCCCAATAAACGTCCAGGCTGGGCAAAACCCATTCACAAACTCTTCGTCGACAATGGAGTGAACGTATTTTTTCAAGGACACGACCACCTATTTGCGCATGAAATTCTCGATGGCATACATTACCAAGAAGTGCCCATGCCCTCCGACTCCACCTATATGATTGGCAAACTAGCCAATGCCGATGCCTATACATCAGACACACTCGATGGAACTGGTCATATCAGAGTCAGAGTCAAACCATCCTGCGTGACCGTTGAATATATTAAAGCTTATTTACCCAAAGACACCCTCGATGGCAAACACCACAACGGAGAAATTGGATTCTCCTACACCATCGGAAACTGTGGAACTTCAAGCACAACATCAATCTCGGAAACTACAATGTCGGTTTACCCCAACCCCGCCAAAGACAAACTCATCATAAAACTACCCCAAGCCGTCGACCAACTTAACATCAACATTTTCAACGCGCTAGGAGAATTGCAAATCCAAAGTCAAGTCAACGAAATTGATATCAGTCAACTCAAAAATGGATTGTACTACGTCACCGCAAAAGGCGTGAATTACTCCGCCACACAAAAAATCATCGTTCAAAAATAAGATCATGCAATACCGCTCTTTATACCTCGTAATATTTGGAATTTTAGGATTGAATTTTCACATGGCCAATGCCCAAACATTGCGACACACGGAAATGCTAAGTCGTCCAACCGACAAAGAAATCACACTGCAAATTGCATTTACCGACACCTGCGAGGCCTATATCAAATTTGGAACTACAACAGGGAATTACTCGGCCCAAACCAAATGGCAAGGCATGAGAAAAGACAACCCAACCGAGATGGTCATTGGGAATCTCCAGCCCAATACACAATATTTTTATCGATTGGTTTACCGCTCCTTAGGCAGTACCACCGAAATCAGTCGCCCTGAATATTCATTTCATACCGCGCGACCTGCAGGCCAATCGTTTACATTCACGGTTCAAGCCGATCCGCATATGGACGAACAAAGCGATAGCGCAGTCTACCGCCGATGCCTGCTAAACCAACTCGAAGACAAACCCGATTTCATGATCGACTTAGGCGATATCCTTATGTCGGACAAACTTAAAAGTGCCACCACCCGACAAATTCCTCGCGATACTGTCACCTACCGAAGCCATTTGATGCGATCTTACTACGAACTTATTTGTCATTCCGTACCCCTTTACATCGCCATCGGAAACCATGAAGGCGAAAGCGGTTGGGCCAATACAGGCAAATCCAATTGCGTACCTGTTTGGGGCACCGTGGACCGTAAAAAATACTTCCCCAACCCAGAACCCAATGCGTTTTACGCGGGAGACCAGACCTCTTATCCATTTGTAGGCCAAAGAAATAGCTATTTCGCATGGACATGGGGCGATGCGCAATTCATCGTTTTGGACCCCTATTGGAACACCATGCAAAAACCCGATAGTTTGAACGGCTGGCGATGGACCCTAGGCAAAACTCAATATGATTGGCTAAAAAACACCCTAGAAAGTAGTAAATCGACCTACAAATTTGTTTTTATCCATCATTTGGTTGGGGGAGACAAAGACGGACGCGGCGGTGTTGAAATTGCAAACAAATATGAATGGGGCGGCGACAATCTAGATGGGAAGCGAGGCTTCGAAACAGAACGTCCAGGCTGGTACAAACCCATCAAAGACCTACTCACCGAACACAGAGTCAACATTTTCTTTCACGGCCACGATCACTTTTTCGGCAAACAACAAAAAGAATGCATGGTGTATCAAGAGACACCACAACCTAGTCATCCGAATTATTCAACCGTCAATTATGCTGATGATTATGGCTATTTCGAAGGCCAAATCCTACCCAACTCCGGCCACTTAAGAGTTAATGTGTCTCCAACAGGTGTCAAAGTAGAGTACGTAAGGGTCTATAAAGTAAGCGCTGAAACCGCCAATCGCAAGAACAAGGACGTTTCTGCAACCTATTTCATTGGCGCAAAAAACTGCTACGATTCGTTATTTACGGGATCTCCCATCATTTGGAATAGCAACTACACCCAAGAATGGGTTCATCCGAACCCCTCACCCGGCGAAACTATGTTTACCTTTACCGTGGGAATTAAAGAGCCCATCAACCTAAATATTTACAATTCCAACGGTCAATTGGTGCGAAGAATTATGAATCAAAACATTCTTGAACCCGGTAACTTTACCATTGTATGGGACGGAAACGATCAATATGGAAATTCTTTACCCAATGGAAGCTATAATTATTGTCTGCAAGGCCAACAACATGGCGAAAAATGCGGAATCATCATACTAAATAGAACCCACTAACTTTTACATCGCTATGAAAATGCTTAAAACCCTTCTGCTCTCTTTCACCATATTGTTAGCCCAATCCCTTTGTGGACATGATGCGCACTATGAAATCACGGCCCCACACCAATGGACCCTGAAAAATGGCAATTCCTTTTCTGGAAGCTTCTATTTAACCAAAGGCGAAAATGTGCTGATTGAAACTGAACAAGGGATAAAAACGATCCAATTATCGCAACTCAGCACGTACGACAAACAATGGGTTGAAGACAAGCTTAATTGGATCAAGAAAATCAATGCGATGCAGAATATTTCAAGCAATCGATTAGAAAACAATAGTTTAAGCGAGATTAAACTTGCCAATAAAAATAGGGAAAAGACAATTTCCACTCGCTTAACTTCTAATGAAACGCAGGAAAAAACAACAAATAAAAACCACCTCATCTTGATTGGCATCCTACTATGTTTGGCGTTTGCCTTAAAGAAAATTACCGCCCTAAAACCCCTAAAATTTGCGTTTCCAATCCTTATTTCAACAATACTGATTACACTCACGAGCTTCACAGTGAGCAAAGCAAAACGATGGATGGGCAGCACAAGGGTGAGTTTCATGGACTCTGCGTTTTCGTATTACAAACCTGCCGTAAGCACCCGAAATGACAGCAAATATTACTATGTTGAATCACTAGGACTCCCCGATCATGAAACGATGCTCGGAATCACCGGTTGGCAGCAGCAAGTACCCATTCCTCAGTGCTATGTGGGCAGCAATGCTTGGTCGATTCCGTTGAACCCTGTTGTCGCCGCAACCCCCGTACCCGTCAATCAAAACCACTTCCTACGTGGTGCCATTGCTGTGGCAGTGAATGGAATTGCAATTTTCAATCCCTACACAAATACCGGCGTTGATGCATTTTTGGATGGCCAGCTCGATCAATACGGTGGTCACAGCGGTAGGGCCGATGATTACCATTATCACATAGCGCCCAATGTACTTTATAGCAAGGTGCCATTAACATCACCTGTCGCTTTTGCATTGGACGGTTTTGCAATTTATGGCAGCAAAGAACCCGATGGAACCGCGATGAAAACACTCGATGCCAATCATGGTCATTACGGAAGTGATGGCGTTTATCATTACCATAGCAGCAGTGCAGCGCCTTATATGATCGGCAACATGGTAGGTGAGGTCACCGAGGATGCAACCCTACAAATCATCCCGCAGGCCGCCGCCAAAGGCGTGCGGCCTGCTCTAACCCCGTTGAAAGGAGCTACCATCACTCACAATCACCCCTACGCCAATGGCATGGGTTTCAAACTCACCTACACCCTCGGCGCAGAAAAAGATACCGTAGATTATAGCTGGACCGCCAACGGTGATTACACCTTCAAATTCATCACCCCCGCCGGAACAACCACCAGTAACTACAAAGGACAAGCACTCTGCAAACTCACCGTCGGCAATAAAAATATCACAACCCCCAACAACCCCTACAGAATCGTCGTATCCCCC
>CANHXF010000007.1 GCA_947464515.1 Flavobacteriales bacterium | reverse complement strand
TTCAAACTCTGTCCCATATACCCAATCGCATAATCCGGAATCAATGATTCCATACGATAATCGATGCGAATACTATCGCTCAAACCAATCGCGACCTTTCTGCCCGAACTATCCAAACGAACAATCAAAATCTGGTGAAACGTGTTCACCGTGTCTTTCACATCAGGGTCCTTACCCCTAAAATCAATCAAATAATCGGTCAAATCAAAAAACTCATCACGAGTACTTACCCCATTGGGCGGTGCCGCTGGCAACTTGACCACCGACGAGAGCACCTTACCCCCTTTGGTCGCACTAGGAATCTCAAACAACATCGTCATGTCTTCCTGAATTGTACTCGCCAAATGGATTTTCAATTGACCCGCCTTCGCCTTGAAATACTTCACTTCCGCACCACCCATAAACACCGTCAAACCCTCGTTTTGGTCAATCACATTCTGTGTAGGAAACGCTGCCACCGCATACCGTGGATGCAATCGAGAAACCGTCAACTCTAGGTCAACCCCCTTACTCGCATCAATCAAAACCGGACCGCTACTTGCCTCGGTAACCAACTGTTTGATACTGCCTTTTAATGTCTTCGTTACCGTTTTATCCTTTAAATCGATGCGCTTGGTGACCTTGCCTCCAATTGGAATATTCGTAAAGGAATCATAAGCGACTTCAGAATTATCCCCCGCATTGGTCAGTTCGAAAATCACCAACTTTACCTTCACCGGCAAATTATTGGAAATGCTAATATCTAAAAATCCACTGTCTAGGGTTGCGGTCTCAAAAAAGGCACTCGCATCGATATCCACCGGTGTTAAGTTGCCTTGGTTCTGCTGCGGAATATCAGCAGTCTGACCGTCGAGCAGTTTAAACAAAGGATTAATCTGGCCCAAAGTGATCTTCTGAACAATGGATCGATCCGTTAATTTCAATCTTTTCAACGTAAACGAAGCGGTTAGTCCGGTATCGTAAGCTCTCACATTGGCCATTCGATACGTGTAAACCAAATTTTCATATTTGAGTTTGTAACTACTATCAGCAGTTGTATGGTCCAAATATTTTGAATCGATCTGACCCAAACTCAATGAGGATTTAAACAAAGGGGCCGCCACTCTATTGTCCCATGAAACCTCTCGGCGACAGGCAGTAAAGAATACAATGACACCCAAAAACAAAGTGAAAATCTGAGATTTACGCATATGAAGGCACAATTTACTTACTATTTAGGGAAACTGAAAAGAATTCACCCAAATCCCGATATAAAACAAGCGACGCTCTTATTCAAGATCGGGCTGTGATTGATAAACGAATGCTCCTCAGATTGCACTGGAAATATTGCTCGCCAGCTTTGAAAAAAAGTTCTAGGCCAATAAATACTTACTCCCAAAAAATATGATGCCCCAAAATACTATGCTAGCCGACATATACAGCCAAATTTTGAATCGGTCCGATTCCAAACCAACGGCAATCAAACAGCCTGGGGCAACACCAAGTGAAATGGGGGTAATAAAACATAAAATGGGCAGTCCGCCGTTTTTCTTAATTTTCACCAACCATCGATTCTTCTTGTTGAAGCGTTTGGGGTGCTCCAACGTTGTTTTTCCTTTTTTGCGCTTGATCCATAAATTGTAAGCTACAATTTTTGATTGTGCCCAATTGCCAAAAAATATCCAAAAAAATACAGCGGCAATGCCTCCTACAGTGGTTATAGTGTAGCCCCAAATGGGATTTTCAAAATGCGCAACCGCCATCCCTACAGCTACGGCATACTTAACAAAGCACATGAAAAAAACGCCTAACTGCCACAAAATCTCCGTATCAATCCATGATGTCGCCAAAATCAATGTTCCCGTGTACATCTATTTTTCCCTTTGAGTTATGTTCAATTTTTATTCGCAAATTTGTGATACGATTCAGACCCATTGAAAAAGCAGCTCCTCCTCATATTTACCATTGCTTATCTCATTTTCCATGGAACTGATTTATTCGGACAAGCCATCGAAATGCAAAGTCCAAAAAATGCTGCCGCAGACACAACGAAAGTAACCAAAGATACCATATCCAAAGGCACTTTGTTAAAAATCGAGCCGTATTTGGCATTGGATTTTTTTGGAATCAATAAATCTTATAATCAACCTTCACCCTCAAAGAACAAACGAGATACTTTACTATATTCTACAGCTCAAATGGATTCAACGCTGGTGGATGTCAATAATTATCGACCCAATTTACAGCAATTCAATCTGGGCGAACCGGGAAGTCCAACCTATATGGGATTCGAAAATGCATTTAATTACTCCAAAGTGGGTCGTGCTTATTTCAACTCAAATGCCATTAACATGTTTAACCCCATGCAAATCGGATTATCGCCATTCGACAACAACAAATATTTGCGACTGCACAGAGCCTTTGCGCCTTTTACGAAATTCAAATATCTACAAGGGCCTGGAAAAACGATCGCGGTAAATGCTCTACATACCCAGAATTTTGGAGCTCGCTTTAATATCACCCTGGATTACAACAGTGTTACCAGCCAAGAACAATATGTAGGCTCATTGCAAAACAACACCCATCGAAATATCCATGTCAACCAACTGTCAATTTCCAAAAATGGCAAATATAAGCAGGTGGTTTATTTGGGTTGGGAACGCGGGAACCGACAAGAAAATGGGGGATTGGCATCGGAGACGGATTTCTTTATTCCTGTAGATTCGAGCAAATTTCAAATTCGTCCGCTAGGCGCATACAATCCCCGTTTAACCACGGCAAAATCCCTGTTTTCAAGCCACAACCACCAATTACACCAGCAGTACCAGGTCAATAGAAGACTATATGTTACCCATGCGGTGTCGTGGGAAAAAACAGCCTATCAGTTTAAAGACAGTAAGCGAGATACAAATTTTTATGGCAAACGTTATTTCGAGAACGCTCTAAAAACGAATGACAGTAACGTTTGGCAAATGATTACGCAGGCAATAGGAATTCAAAAATCAACTGATTTATTTCAATTTCATGTCCAACATTTGTATCAGGCTGCAACCTATCAATCGAATTTGTTGCGTTTTACCCAAAATCAAAAATCACTAAACTATCAATCTGCCGGAGTTCAATTGGATGGTTCACTGGGCTTGTTCAGATTTCCATCGATGCAGTTTAGCGCAGCGTATATGTATGCTGGCTATGCCAAAAATTCGCATAGCCTATTCGGTAGTTTTTTCCATTTACATAAATCTTACCACAACAATGGCAACGGTTTTAAATATTTAAGCTTCAATGCCGAAGCTCAAAGTCAAACAACGCCTGCCTCATTCTTCCAACAAAATTTTTATTCAAACCATTTCATTTATAACAACAAATTTGAACTCACTGGCGACAAGCACCTTGCAGGTAGAGTTATTTTTCATAATGAATCAGACTCTTCTCGCAAACGGATGTTAGGACTGTTCGCGGTAGTTAGAAGTGGTAGTTGGACCAACCCAATTTTATCCCTTGATTCTCTTCCCTTTACGCAATTTGGATCTCAACCATACAAACAGGTGGAAATGAATTTTTCGATGCGCGGGAAACGATTATACTTTAACCAAACTGCCAATATCAAAAAGTTCAATTCCTCCTTACCCACGATTTTCAATATGGGTCAGCCCGTCCTAAGAACTACCACCACGCTAGAATACAAAATGCCCGCTTTCAAAAAAGCCATGATTCTAACGTTGGGTACAAATATCCAGTACACATCAAAATTTCAAAACACGACTTACAGGCCAGACGCAGGCTCATTTATCGTCCATAG
This sequence comes from Flavobacteriales bacterium, assembly GCA_947464515.1. Lineage (GTDB taxonomy): Bacteria > Bacteroidota > Bacteroidia > NS11-12g > UBA955 > UBA955. The sequence goes on along the minus strand of CANHXF010000007.1, from coordinate 15,298 downwards.
CAACCTCACCAATCTAGGTAATTATTTTGAATTGGATTTGTATGCCGTGGCCAAGGTACAGACCCTAGATATCTTTCTCAAAGCCGAGCATATCAACGAAATCTTCGTCATTCCAGGTTTCAATACCCGCTACCAATACGTCGCCGGTTACCCCATCCAGCCCTATAGAATTCGATTCGGCTTAAACTGGAAGTTCTATAATTAACTCAGTTTAATGCGCTTCTAGCCAATTGTTTCCTGTCCCGGATTCAACCACCACTGGAATACTCAACGGCATAGAATTTTCCATCAAATACTTGATTTTCGCTTCAACCAATGCCAATTCATCATTGGGGACATCAAACAGCAATTCATCGTGCACTTGCAAAATCATTCGCGTCTTCAATTTCTCCTCATTCAACCAATTGTGAATGTGAATCATCGCCACCTTAATCATATCTGCCGCACTTCCCTGAATCGGCGCATTGATCGCATTTCGCTCAGCAAAACCGCGCATCACAGCATTCGCTGAATTGATATCTCTCATGTACCTACGACGTCCCAATATGGTCTCCACATAGCCATTTTCCCTCGCCTTATTCACCGTTTCATCCATGTAACGCTTAATGCCACCGAACTGCTTGAAATAATTTTCGATGATTTCTTTGGCCTCGCCTCTACTAATTCCCACACGCTGACTTAATCCAAACGCCGAAATACCATAAATGATTCCAAAGTTCACCGTTTTCGCCTTCCTCCGCATTTCCTTATCTACATCGTCAATCGCAACACCCCAAACTTTCGCCGCCGTTGCCGTGTGAATATCGATCCCCTGCTGAAAAGCTTCCTGCATCCCCGGATCGCCACTAATGTGAGCAATAATCCGCAATTCGATCTGCGAATAATCCAAACTCAACAACGTAGTATCCGCGCCTTTAGAAACAAACGCCTTCCGAATTTCCCTGCCCAACTCCGTACGAATCGGAATGTTCTGCAAATTGGGGTTCTGACTACTCAATCTGCCCGTTGCGGCAACCGCCTGGTTAAAATGCGTATGAACCCGACCCGTATTGGCATCAACCAACAAAGGCAATGCATCAACATAAGTGCTTTTCAATTTCTGCAATGCCCTAAAATCCATAATGTTCTGCACGATAGGGTGCTTGCCCAACAACGAATTCAAGGTCTCCTCATCTGTTTGATACTGACCTGTTTTGGTTTTCTTGGGTTTGTCCGACAACTTCAATTGCTCAAACAATATTTTTCCCACTTGCTGCGCCGATGCGATGTTAAACACACTCCCCGCATCTGAAAAAATGGCAGCCTGAACCGTTCTCACCTGACCTAACAATTGATTGCTATACTCCTTCAAGAAATCAATATCCACTTTCACACCCTGCCTCTCCATTGCCTCAAGAACCAATACCAATGGCATCTCGACATCCATCAGCAATCCCAACAATCCCTTTTCTTCCAAGGCTGGCTTTAACACTTCATACAACTGAAAGGTAATGTCCGCATCCTCAGTGGCGTATTCCGCAATCACCTCCAATTCAACATCTTTCATGCTACCCTGTCCTTTTCCTTTTTTACCGATAAGCGTTTCAATCGGAATGGGCGAATACTGCAAGAACTTTTCACTCAACAACTGCATGTTATGTCGCTGATCCGGCTCCAACAAGTAATGGGCAAGCATCGTATCGAACATCGGCAAAGCAACAGAAACGCCGTAATTCTCCATCACAGAGATATCGTATTTGATGTTTTGTGCGATTTTCAATTTCGATGATCCAAGGATCGATCTAAACTGTTCCAGCAACGACATCGCCTGCAACCGATCCTCAGGAACGGGAACGTACCAGCCCGTAAATGAGGCGGTAGAAAACGACAATCCCACCAAAGATGCGTGCAAAGATTCTACATCTGTTGTCTCTGTATCAAAGCAAAAAGCCTCGGAATTCTCTAATTCCTTCAATAGTTCGGCGATCGTCTCTGCAGAATTCGCAATTCGATAGTTATGCGAAACATCTAAAATCGTTTTATACGTCACCTCTTCTTCTAACTCCGCATCGTTGTCCGAAATTTCATCCGATGGCGAGGCTGCTTCAGCTCCAAATAACGATGTTTGATTCGGATTTGCCGGCTTGACTTTCTTCGGAGCCGAGGCACGCATTGGATTACCAAATAGATCCGTGCCCAAATTGGCCGCCGGTGCACTATCAGCGCCCGAGTTGGAAGAAGTTGATCCAGAATTGGCATCCGAACCCGACTCACCGAGTACTCTTCGCATCAACGTTCTAAATTCCAATTCTTCAAAGACTTCCCTCAAGACCGGCTCATTCACAGGCTCCAATTCCAACCCTTTAATATCCAATTCAACCGGCACTTGCGTATCGATTGTAGCCAACCATTTGCTGATTTTCGCTTGCTCCACATGCAATCGCATATTCTCTTGCAATTTGCCTTTCAGCTTATCGGTGTTCTCCAAAATCGCCTCCATACTGCCAAATTCTTGAATCAATTTCTTGGCCGTTTTCTCCCCCACACCGGGTACCCCAGGGATATTGTCCGATGCATCACCCCACAAACCCAAAATATCGATAACCTGCAGAGGGTCTTGAATTTCCCAACGCTTCAGAATTTCTGCCACGCCCAAAATCTCGTCGCCGTTACCCATTCGGCCGGGTTTATAAATTTTGACGTTTTCGCGCACGAGCTGACCAAAATCCTTATCGGGTGTCATCATGAAAACATCAAACCCCAAATCACCCGCTTTCCAAGCCAAAGTTCCAATGATATCATCCGCCTCATAGCCATCCATCGTAATTACCGGGATGTTGAAACCTTCTATGATTCTAAAAATATAAGGAATACTCTTCCTCAAATCTTCAGGCATCTCTTCGCGCTGCGCCTTGTAAGCTTCAAATTTTATATGTCGCATCGTAGGTGCAGACGTATCAAACACAACCGCAATATGAGTTGGCTGTTGCTTGCGCAAAATTTCCAATAACGTATTGGTGAAACCCATCATCGCACTGGCATTTAAACCCGTACTGGTGATGCGTGGATTTTGAATAAAAGCAAAAAATGCCCTGTATATCAGAGCCATTCCATCCAATAAAAACAACTTACCTTTTTGCATAGTTAAAAGGTAGCAAGTTACAAATATTACGCGGCTTATTGCTTCTTGACGAAGCCTAAACTCACACCATTTATGCAATATCTTAATCCGGTGGGCTGATTGTAACCATCGTTGAATACATGGCCCAAATGACCGCCACAATTGTTACAAACTACCTCAACACGGCTCATGCCATGGGAGTTATCCGTAATTTCTTTGACCTTTGATTTGTCTATGGATTGATAAAAACTGGGCCAACCACAACCCGCATCAAATTTTGTGGTGCTCGAAAATAACTCCTCTCCGCAGCCCTTGCATACATAAACCCCTGAATCCCATAAGGTTTCATATTCACTGGTAAACGGACGCTCCGTACCCTTTTTTCTCAACACTTGAAAGGCGCTCTCTCCCAATTGGGCCATCCATTCGGCCTCTGTTTTATTTACTTTATAATCCATCGCGATATTATTTTTTCTTTTCTCAGACACTTGCTTACCTGTATCAATTCCATTGCAAGCTGTCAATCCGCCAATAACTAGGTAGACAACAATTATCAAAACCAAATTCTTACCTCTCATCGTAGAAGAAACAAAATTCTATGAAAAGGGTTGTATGTTCGCCATTTATTCGATGAATTTTTTTAGCCATTTTTTTGTTGACTTCCAACCGCAGAAACCCGCTTTCAATGCGGCCCTCATTGCCCCCGACATTCTCAGAAATTTCAGCCCAAGTCAATCCAAGTTTCATTTTGACCATTTTCAACAAATTACATCTAAAGGTCAGTCCCAGGAAGACCCCATACTAAACGATTTCTTCAATGGCTGTTTACAGCACATACAGCGCGACAAAGAGTTCCATCAATCCGCATTATTCCAAGAAATCTATCAATTACAACGCTCCAATTGGCAATTGATGTGTCCAAAACTCAAAATTCCGCGTTTTTGGTTTACACTTCATGTGGTTATTGAGATAATGATTGATAGCTACTTAATAAATAATAACTTAGAAAAATTACAATTATTCTATACCAATCTAGAATCGCAGCAAGAAACCTATCGTAAGGCACTCAAACTGATGGGGCATGATCAAATCGACCATTTCATGGAGCGATATTCCAGATTCTATACCAACCAATACTTATTTCATTATCAAGATCTCGAAAGGGTAGGATTTGCCCTTCACAAAATTCACGAACAAGTCAAATTGGATTCTAGCTGGTACATACCCAATAACATCGAACAAATAGCCCTTTGGGAATCAACCTATGCGGATGTTTGCTTGGTATTAGAAAAATACCCGTTGGCAATGAATCAAATACGCTAACCGTCTACAGCGTATAGGCTGGAGAGTACAAGGAGTAAACCAAACTCCCCAACAAAATATAATTTAATAATTCCTTCCACCATGGAATGCGGTCACCGGAAAAGAAACTCGCCAAAAATATGGCCGCGGGAAATGCTGCAAGCAAGTGAAAATTTCTAATCTCTTTCCAATGAATCAGCATCAAAAAGATACTGTAAACAAAGAACAAGATCACAACCAATTTGCTACGTCGTACATTCACATTGTTCTGAAAATATCCGCCAATCTGTCGCAACATTCCAAATATCACAAACAAGGAGAACAGAGCAAACACTGTGTATTTAATGAAAATCAATGAAATGCCACTGCCAAACGATGTCATATCGATGGGCGTGGTCTCCACACTATGCATCGCCTTTAAATCCCATCGGAAAATAAACGCCAACGACTTCATGAGATAGTACGGCATCACCAACCCAAAAACGATAGCTAAGATGTCGGAAATTACGATGTTCTTGTAAACCAAGACACAAGCAATTAAAAACAACAAGATCATCAAATGGTCGGGTACAATCAATATGGCAGCACCAAAACAAAGCGATCCATAAAATAATGTAACAGTGTTATACCCATCTTTCAACTGAAAAAAACAGGCCAATCCAATAAAAACCAACAGGTTGCCCAAATGGTACTCCGTCAACAGCAAGTTCTCCGGAAATAAACTCTGAACCAAAATAAAGAAATATGCTGGCAAATAACCTACCGGCTGAACCAAACCATGTGTTCGGCAAATGAAGTTCACAAACAGAGCCTGCCCCATTACCATTAGGGTAGAAATCATAACCGAAAAAATGGGCCATTGATTGATCCAATCTACCCAAGAAAAAAGAAGTCCTGGTTTAAAAATAATACCCGATTTTGGAATAATCCACAAAGCTGGCAAACGCAAGCAAAGTGCGAATAGCACAAGCACCATCAAGGTAAAAACACTATGGTCGGACAGTCTTTTAATCATTTGAAAACACTTGTAACCAAAACCATTGTTTATCGCGATAAATAGGCAGTGTAATTAGCCCGTAATCCGTTTGTTTTCCCTCGTAAGGCACAATTGTACCTGGGGTATTTTCATTCCGAAATAACCAATCTCTCTCTACCTTATATGACTTATCTATTTTCACGTGCATGATCCGATTGATCTCCCCTTCATCGTCATTATATAACAGATTGATACTACTACCGCAAACATACATCCCAAAACCAAACAAATGTGCAACATTCAACGCTCCCACTTGAGTTTTTCTAACCATAATTAGGCTATCCAACGACCCATCTTTTTGTAAATACTGCAATGCGATATCGCCATAATGGTAAAACAACTTTGAACTCGTCTGCGGAACACCATTCACGTAATATGTTTCCATCTGACGACTTTCATAAAACTGTTCCGATAGCATCAGCCATCCACCGTTACTCAATGCTACCACGTTTCGGATGTAATAATTTTCTGGCCTTTCGTTCCGCTTAAGACTTCCCAAACCCATAAATTGCTTGGCGGAAGTTTCAGAAATAGGATGATTCTTGCAATCTATCCGACCATCGTCACCAAACTCTCCAGTGAAATAACCATCCATACCAACGCCTTTACCTCCATTGTAATAACCAAACACCCGCAGCGCCTGTGTCGTTGTGTGAAGCACCGCCACCGCATCCAAAACATCGCCCTCCACAACCAAATCACCGCGCATCAAACTATCTCCGCCATTTTTTACCCAGTGAAAATGATTTAACTGCTTGCGACCACCTAGCAATCCCGCTCCCCCGTAATCTTTGTCCTCATAAATTGCGAAAACCTTTCCACTATCGTCCAATACAACCGACTTCCAAGTTAGGTCTGCAGGACTCCATCGCTCACTCGTTAAAATAAAACTACTTCTGGTTTCGGCTCCGTCCAAATCAGCCCGTAACATCCACACTTCGGTGCCTAATGCCTCTCTCGTTCGCTGACCGGCAGTTCCAAAAGCCACAATCGCCCATCTTCTTTTATTGGGTGAACTTGCTACCTCAAATTGATCAATTTCGATGTCGCCGGTATTGTAAGTACCTATCTCCTTTAAAGAAATATCGCCGATCAATGATGCAGAAACAGAATGAACGACAACCTTGATGGCCGATCGCTTTATTTTGGTTGCGCAAATCCAATACAGCATCGAATCCGCCATAAACACCTTTAGCACAATTTGTTTGTTCGCCACTTCAAACTTTCTGTCGTTTTCAAAAACCAATCCCTCCGTATATCGCTCCAGAACAAAACCATTCGACATTCGATCATCGCCATAGCTCAGCATCAACGTATGTCCGTCAACAGTCCCTATCGCCCGGTGAAATTGTGAACGCTTCTGGGTTAATTTAGGCTGATCGCTAATGCGCGTCATTTGCCCATTACAGAGCGAATGCCACAGCAGAAACAAAACCCAAATCAACAATTTACTTTTCACTAGGTCAAAAATCCATGTATGACATCGAAATGCCAAGCTCTGACCTAATTTTGCATGGAATAATTTTAGAATTCGCCCATACCTTGCATACGAACGACATAAAAATAGAAACTGCCATCTTAGTTGGGGTCAATACGCCCAAACAAACTATGCCCATCGAAGAAACGCTAGACGAGCTAGAACAGCTGGTTTATACCTCCGGTGCAGTTACCAAAAAACGATTCATCCAAAACCTTGAACACCCTCAACCCAAAACTTATGTGGGAAAAGGAAAGCTTGAAGAAATCAAGTTGTATGTTGAGAAAAACAAAATCGATTTGATCATTTTTGATGACGAACTCACCCCCGCTCAAGTCAGAAATATCGAAACGGAAATCGAAAACACTAAGATTTTAAGTCGTACCCACCTCATTCTCGATATTTTCGCCAACAACGCAAAAACGGCTCAGGCCAAAACGCAAGTAGAGTTGGCGCAGAGTATTTTTATGCTGCCCCGACTTACAGGTATGTGGACTCACTTATCGAAACAAAAAGGGGGTATCGGAATGAAAGGGCCTGGTGAAAAGGAAATCGAAACAGACAGACGTGTACTGCGCGATAAAATTTCTTTGCTCAAAACCAGACTCACCGAAATCGAGAAAGTTGGATTTACCCAAAGAAAAAGTCGCGACGGTGTTTTTCGATGCGCCCTTGTGGGATATACCAACGTTGGGAAAAGTACCATCATGAATCTCATGAGTCGTTCCGATGTGTTGGTTGAAAACAAATTGTTCGCCACGCTCGATGCCACGGTAAGAAAAGTCGTTATACCAAACCCAGATGGGATGGGCGATATGATCCCTCTGCTGCTCTCAGACACCGTAGGATTCATCCGAAAGCTGCCCACGCTGCTCATTGAGAGTTTCAAAAGCACATTGGCTGAAGCGATGGAAACCGATCTTTTGATTCATGTGGTTGATATTTCCAATCCCGCATTTGAACAACAAATGATGAGTGTGAAAGAAATTCTGCACGAAATTGGGGCCGGTAGCAAACCCGAACTCATAGTTTTTAATAAGGTTGATGCCTTTCAGGAAAGCGATGACGATGAATTCTTTGTAGGAAGCACCGGAATGACCATCGAACAATTTGAAAAAAGTTGGATTGCGAAAGAAATTGCGCCCGCTGTTTTTATCTCCGCGCACAACAATTGGAATATCGAAAAATTGAGAGCAACCATTTTTGAAATGCTCTCACAACAAAAAATGGCCAGATAAATCTGACCATTTTTTTCTCTTTACCAAAGATTAAAGTTCGTCTTCATTAAAGAAGTAGTCATCATCCGAAGGATAATCACTCCAAATTTCTTCAATACTCTCATATGGCTCACCGTCGTCTTCCAACTCTTGAAGGTTTTCCATTACCTCCAAAGGAGCTCCAGAACGGATTGCATAATCAATCAACTCGTCTTTGGTGGCCGGCCATGGAGCATCGTCCAAATATCCAACCAATTCCAGTGTCCAATACATAAATTCTTACTTACCGCGAAAATAGATTTTTGATTCAGAAAAACAACATGAAATTTGTAAGAAAATCATGCACCACGACTGGCAAGACCAAATTCATCAATATTGTGAGCAAATGAGCTCCCCTGAATCCCCTTTTTTACAGGCAATCAATGATTTCACTTGGAAAAAAATGATTAACCCTAGGATGCTTTCTGGACACCTACAAGGTCAATTATTGTCGTCCCTTGTAGCCCTAAAACAACCCCAATGCATTCTAGAAATCGGCACATTTACCGGATACGCCACTGCATGCCTGTTGCAAAACCTTCCCAAATCGAGCGAAATTCACAGCATAGAAGCCGATCCCGAAATCGCCCATAAAACACATACTTTTTGGAATCAAAATAACCCCAATCATCCCGTTCAATGGCACATGGGTGAAGCCCTTTCCATTATCCCCAATCTAAAAATCTACCCCGATTTTATTTTTGTTGATGCCGATAAATCAAATTACGCCGCCTACCTCGACCTCTGTTTGCCCCTATTGAGCATAGGCGGTGTCATGTTATTCGATAATACCCTGTGGAGTAAGCGCGTGATAAACCAAACCGATCTTCAAAACGATAAGGATACGCAAAACATGCATGCGTTTAACCAATACCTCAAAAGTCATGATAACCTGCAAATTACATTGATGCCAATCCGCGACGGACTAACACTCGTGCAAAAGTTGAATTAACCCCGCATTGAATCCAACATATCGTTGAATTTGTCATAATCGATCTTCACTTCGGCGAACAAATCGTTCATTCTCGCTTTCATCACCGGTTCGATATTTAACAAAAGCGCCATCCCCTTTTCCGTGATGATGATTTTCATCTTCCTTCGATTGGTTTTGTCAATGGCACGATTTATCAATCCCATCAGCAACAAGCGATCACACAAACGAGTGATATCTGGATTTTTATCCAACATTACCTCCTTGATCTCTGTAGGATTCACACATTCTGGATATTTCCCTCGCAAAATCCTAAGAACGTTATACTGCTGATGCGTGATATCAAACGCCTTAAATAAATCGCGAAATTCTCCGTGAAGCCAATTCGCTGTATACATGAGATTTAACGTCGCCTTATGCAACGGCGAATCAAATTTCTTCTGCTTTATGGCGTCTTCGATTTTCACTTGATTGCAAATTAATGACTTAACAGCCAAATAATACAATGATTTGCAAATTACTCCCTTCAAAAATTAGCGCTTACCTTTGCATTGTGAGTACCTCATTCCAAAATACACTAGACTTCGCCAAAGAAATGGATCAAAATGATTCATTGCGCGACTTCCGTAACCAATTTCACTTCCCAACCAATGAAAATAATGAAACAAGCATTTATTTCTGCGGTAATTCACTTGGACTTCAGCCAAAATCGGCAAAAGAAGCGATCATCAATGAATTAGAGGATTGGGCAAAATGGGGTGTTGAAGGACATTTCCACGGTCGTAAACCCTGGTTTCATTATCATAAATTTCTTACGGAATATACAGCCGAAATTGCCGGAGCACTGCCTCACGAAGTCGTTGTAATGAATCAACTTACCGTCAACCTTCACCTGTTGATGTTCAGTTTTTACCGACCCACTTTTGCGACCGATGCAGAAGGAAACTACAAACCCCTTCGTTACAAAATCCTAATGGAAGCAGGCGCTTTCCCAAGCGATATGTATGCCGTGCAAAGTCAAGTAGAATCTTATGGCCTTGATTATAACGACGCCGTAGTTGAACTTTCTCCTAGAGAAGGCGAAAACACCCTAAGGCATAATGATATTATGAATACCATCGCTGAATTAGGGGATCAACTCTGCCTAACATTTTTTAGCGGTGTTCAATATTATACAGGTCAACTTTTCAATATTCCAGAAATTACCAAAGCCGCGCACAAGGTGGGTGCTATGGCCGGGTTCGACCTCGCCCACACTGCCGGGAATATCGATTTGAAACTTCACGATTGGGATGTCGATTTTGCCGCATGGTGCTCCTACAAATATCTAAACAGCGGCCCAGGCAATGTATCGGGGGTTTTCATTCACGGCCGACATGGATTAAATCCAAAAACACCAAGACTTTCTGGCTGGTGGGGCCATAAAGAAGACGTTCGCTTTCAAATGAAAAAAGGCTATATCCCTGAACCCGGAGCGGCTGGCTGGCAAATGAGTAACGCACCCGTCTTTGGAATGGCGATTCATTTGGCAAGCTTAGAATTATTCCATCAAGCCGGAATGCCTAACCTAAGAAACAAGAGTAAAAACCTAACTTCCTTTCTATCATTCGTGTTAGAAGAAGCGAAGCAATTGAATCCCGTTTTGCAATTCGATATTATAACACCCAAAGACGCAAACGAAAGAGGCGCTCAATTGAGTTTATTGACCAACCACGACGGAAGGGCATTGTTCGATTTTCTTGCAAAAGCCAATATCATTGTAGATTGGAGAGAGCCGAACGTCATTCGGATTGCACCTGCACCCATGTACAATTCCTATGAAGATGTTTTTACCCTTGGACAAGCTTTCCAGGACTTTAAGATTTCTCTTTAAAGGACTCCCAGTGGGTGCTATTGTCGATGCCTAAAATTCTCCTAATCTTAGACCTAACATTGTGAATGTATTGAGGGGTAACACCAACAATTGCAGCAATGTCCTTTGATTTATAACCATCCACACTCAAAATAAAAATCCGTTTTTCTGTTAGACTCAAGGTTTTCAAGGCTGGATAATGGTCAAAAATATCGCCTTGCTCTTTAATCTTAGAATCTGCCAACTGGGGCCTTGTGGTATTCTCAACCCTACTCATCGCTTCCAGGTCTCTTCGGATTAAGTCTAATTCTTGAGGGTTTTCCGTTTTAATGGTTTTCAACTTCTTACTAATCTCCATGCTTTTGGACAAAACCAATTCACTCATATGAATGATGCGTTCATTCATTTCTTTTTCCTTCTGGATGTGAGATTTTTCTTCTCTCTGTAAAGACAACTGATAATTCGCCATCGCCAGCTCTCTTTGCTTAACACGCTGTTTCATCCAAAAGAATAAAGCAGTAAGGATGAGAACTAATCCAAGAGAGCCGAACAGCCCATAGGTGTAATTGGAAATTTTCTTTCTGTTAGACAACTCCAATTCATATTCCAACTGAGAATTCTTCAACGCCTCCAATTCCTTCTTTGCCGTAAAATCTGCCCTCGTTAATGAATCGTGAAAATTCAGGAATTCATTCTCAAATTCCATCGACTGATTGAGCGCTATGTAAGCCTTGTCTGGATCATCTTTCAACTTCAATATTTTAGCCATTAAACGATAGTGGTTTCCATTGGCCCGAGGATTCTCTTTAAATTGAACCTTAAGCCTGTCATGCCAAATAGTTAGACTATCCAACTCAAACAAATCCGTATTCTCCAACACGGCATATTCCATAAACTCATTAATCCCCGAAATAGCCTTGAAATAGTTGTCTGCAATCCATGGCATGTGCGATTTTACCATAGCGCTAACCTTAGACGCATCAACCTGCATTTGCTGCTTTAATCTACAGCCCAAAAACTCTACCCTAAATTCAGGTAAAATTGTGGAATCCGGCATCGAACTTAACAAGGCGGCACTCTGGTCCCATCTTCCCAAAGAAATGTTGATTTGAAGTTTATTGATAGACAAAACGCCTCGTGCATAAGGGTCCTTCGCCGCTTCAATGATTGCCTCATTTTTTTTCCAAAATTCATCCGCAGCCTTATAATTATTTTCCGCAAGTTTTAATGAAACGATATTATTAATCAAAACTGCAGGCATTGGCTCATCCTTGGGATAATTATCATACACCTCTAAAAAACATTTCGAGGCTGCCCCAAACAGTGATTGATAAAAATAAATCGTACTCAAATTGTTTAATAAACTACTCCTGACATGTAAATCATTAAATTTAGTCGCCTCAGCCAAACCCTTATTGATCAATTCTTTAGCGGCACGCAATTCTCTCTTTCCCATCAAATGAACCGACTTCAAATGATAATAATAGGATTTGTCTGAACCCACCGGCAATAAACTCTCCGCTTCGTCTAAATAGTACTGCACTGAATCTGATTCCCCGCGTTCATCACACTCAAACCCATGGGTAATTAACAACAACGACATACCATAGGAATCGTCGTTCGATTTTACACGATTATCAATATATCTCCGCAATTTTTTGAATTCCAATTCTTGATTGGATTGAAAAATCGACAATTTATCGATGGCTATTTTCAAATACTCATCTTCGCTCATCTTATCTAAGATAGATATCACAGAGTCGGCAGTACTTATAGCATAAATACTAGGGCCCGATTTGGGACTAATTCCTATGAATTTAACCCATCCAAATGTCATTAATACCAAGAATAGCAGGCCAATTGCCATCTTTTTATTTGCCCTAATGTATTTTATAATATCGCTCATATTTTAAACTTCTACAATATTAACATTCTTTCCACAAATAACCGATGGGTGCGTCGTGTAATATTAGAAAAAGTGATATTAATCCTCACACCAAAATTTGCCCCAATTTTATATTTTTAACCAAATCAGTTTTATTATTTGCGTTTTTTCTTCCATTTACATCAATCGAAGCATCACCTTCCGCAGAAGGGAAAAACTGGATTACTGGCTGGATGATTCTATTGTTTGGTCAACTCCCAATAGTATCATGCAACGATCTAAAAATCTCAATTAAATCGCTTGTGGAAGATTCATCAGACAAATTTGCAGTTCAATCCAATAATTATGACTAAACGGCGCAATTCCTATTAATTCCTTGACTAAAATCGTACTTTTGAAGATAGATTTTACAATTGGCTTAACCTTTGATTACACAGACGCAACATGGAAAATAATCGACCTACCCCCGACAATAAAAAGCCGGGTGGATTCCGTTTCAATCCTTATTGGATTTATGGCGCACTTTTTTTAATTCTCATGGCTATGCTCTTCTTGCCAAAAAATGCAGGGAAGACTACCAACTGGAAGGAAGTGCGTGATATGATCATTCAAGGTGACGTTAAGAAAATTGTAATTGTAAACGACAGGATAGTTGAAGTCTTCTTAACACCTGATGCCATTCAACAGAAAAAATACGGCGTTCGCAAGAGCAAAGATTACCTAGGTGGCGTAGAACCCAACTACAGTTTTGAAATTGAAAAAGGCTATTTCAATAATGAGATTACTGATTTAAAGAAAACATTGGCCGAAAAAAATATCGACCCCAATGAAATGGTGATTCAATATGAATCTCAAAGTGATTTATTTGGCGAATTATTTCAATGGATTTTCTTCATTGGTATTTTCTTGATATTCTACAATATGATGTTCCGCAAAATGGGCGGCGGCGGCGGCGGTGGCGGTGGTGCCAGCATCTTTAATATCGGACGATCCAAAGCACAACTTTTTGATAAAGATACCAAGGTTAACAAAACATTTAAAGATGTAGCCGGACTTCAAGAGGCAAAGTTAGAAGTCATGGAAATTGTTGACTTCTTGCAAAATCCTCAGAAATACACCAATCTAGGTGGTAAAATTCCTAAAGGCGTACTTCTTGTTGGCCCTCCAGGAACAGGAAAAACCTTATTGGCCAAAGCCGTAGCCGGTGAAGCGGGCGTTCCCTTCTTCTCACTATCGGGATCCGACTTTGTAGAAATGTTCGTCGGCGTGGGCGCTTCCCGTGTTCGTGACCTTTTCAAACAAGCAAAAGAAAAAGCACCCTGTATTATCTTCATCGATGAAATTGATGCCATTGGAAGAGCTAGAGGAAAAAATCTCGTGCAAGGTTCTAACGATGAGCGTGAAAATACCCTAAACCAATTGCTTGCAGAAATGGATGGCTTTGGGACGGATAGTGGCGTTATCATTATGGCCGCTACAAACCGACCAGACATTTTGGATAGCGCTTTGATGCGTCCAGGACGTTTCGATAGACAAATTTCTGTCGATAGACCCGACCTTCAAGGCCGTGAAGAGATTTTTCACGTTCACCTTCAACCACTTACAAAACTTTCTACCGATGTCGACGCACATAAATTGGCAGCCCAAACCCCTGGTTTTGCCGGTGCAGAAATTGCCAACGTATGTAACGAAGCTGCATTAATCGCTGCCCGTCACAACAAAGAGGCGGTAGATATGCAAGATTTCCAAGATGCGATCGATCGTGTTATTGGTGGACTTGAAAAGAAAAATAAAATTATCAGCCCAGAAGAAAAAGCCATCGTGGCCTACCATGAAGCGGGTCATGCCATTGCCGGTTGGTTCTTAGAACATGCCGATCCATTGCTTAAAGTGTCAATCGTACCTCGCGGAGTTGCTGCCCTTGGTTACGCTCAGTATCTGCCAAAAGAACAATATTTATATCGTACAGAACAATTGATGGACAGTATGTGTATGACATTGGGTGGTAGAATTGCGGAAGCCATTTTCTTCGATAAAATTTCAACCGGTGCCCAAAACGACTTGGAACGTATTACCAAACTCGCTTATAGCATGGTAACCATTTATGGTATGAACGAAAAAGTAGGACATGTGAGTTTCCATGACCCTCAAGGGGAATACGGTTACCAACGCCCTTATTCTGAAAAAACGGCGGAACTCATCGACCAAGAAGTTCGCGCTCTGATTCAAAAGGCATACGATGTCACCAAGAATTTACTGACAGAAAAAAGAGCCGAAGTAGAAAAGGTAGCTAAGGCTTTGTTAGAGAAAGAAATCCTCTTCAAAGCTGATTTGGAAGTCCTGATTGGCCCTAGACCTTATGATCCAATCGAGGAAGCGGTGGTTATTGAAACTTCTTCAGAAGAAACGCCCCTCGTTGTTCCTGCTGACGATACTATTGCGTTGCCAGAATCTTCTGA